>JAICVT010000494.1 GCA_025935235.1 Ktedonobacterales bacterium
CGCGAACCAGTTGAAGGATCCCAACAGCGCTACCGCCAAGAGTATCATCGGCACGGCCAACGAGCAGACCGCCGTGATCTGCAAGCTGACCAACAACCAGCCCGCCAACATCTGCTCTGCGCCGTACATCCAGTCCATCGAAGCCAGCCTGCCGACACGGTAGCGTTGGGTGGCGAGCAGCCAGCGGTTGAAACCGCGCCTGGAGGGCCTATCGGCCCACAACGTCCGCCTGCGCGGACGCGGGGGCCGATCTCGGACCCGCGCAGGCGGGTCTGGTGGCGACGTGTCGCCTTCAGGCGCGGTTTCAACCGCCAGCCGCTTCAACCGCCGCTCGCGGCGTATCAGTTGACAGCGAGGGAGGCGAGCTGGGTCGGCTGATTGCTCTGGCCAGTGACGACCAGCGACCAGACGCTGGAGTCCACAGACTGCCACTCGCCAAACATCCCATCGGCGTAGGGCGCCCACTGAGGGGCAGAGGCGTCCGCATGGCAGCGGTAGACCACGCCGCCATCATCCACCGCGAACAGCGCATCGCCGCTGGCCGTGACAACGCCGTGGTAGGTCGGCGAGGGAGTCTTTGAGGCGGGGAGTTGCGGCAGCGGGGTCCAGCTCGCGCCCGAATCGTCGCTGAAGAGCGCCCGCATGGACGTGCCGTCTAGCGCGGGGGCCTGCGCCAGGCCGTAGTAGCCGGCGCCATCGGCGCGGGCGATGAAGCTGACCGACTGGATGCTCGGCGCGGTGAGTGGCGTGCGCGCCCAGGTCGCGCCTCCGTCGCCAGAGCGCCAGAGCGTGGCGCTATCGGAACCCTGGCAGGGTGCGCTGGGCTTCTGGTTGGCGATGGCAAAGAGCGCCACGCCCGCCACCGCCATCGCTTCTGGTGTATAGCCCGTCGCGATCATGCTCTGGCCGATGGGCTGCCACGTCTGCCCGCCATCGTCACTGGCGACGACCAGGCTGGCGGGCGGGGTCGAACCAGGGTTGGGGCCGCACTGGCTGGCGCCATACACGCTGACGACGATCTGCGCGACGAGCCGATGGCCAAAGACGGCCAGCGCGGCGAATCCGTTGGTCTTATCCAGCTCGGTGAGCTGGCTCCAGGTCAAGCCGCCATCCTGGCTGCGGTAGAGCGCCCGCTTGATGGCGAAGCCCGCTCCCATCGTCTGGAATTGCGTCTGCTGGAAGAAGACATCCTGCGCGTCGCGCTGATCCACGAAGACAGCACACTCCGCGATCGAGGCGGCCTGGTCAGGAATCGGCTGGAGCGTCGGCGCGCCAGAGAGCAGGCTCCAGGTCTTCGCGCCATCCACGCTCTTATAGATGCGTGGCAACGGCCCCATCGCCGACGCCGCGCCATCCGCCGCGCACAGATATGCGGTGGTGGGGTTTGACGCGGCGAATGCCAGGTTCTGTGCGTTCTTCGGCGCCGAGGCGCTCTGCCAGTGCGCCAGCTTGATCGGCGTGGCCGTCGCGGCCGTCTTCTGGCGCGAGGCTCCGCCAGTGGAGGGGCCGCCGCCAAGCCCCGCGATCTGCGCGAGCGCCACCAACGCCGCCACCAGCACGACGATGGCGACGACCAGCAGCGCGACCGATGGTTTCCGGCGAATGACGCTTCCCATGACCTGGCTGATCCTTCCCTGGCGCGCACCTCTCCCTCTGCCCCCTCCCCTTCAGGGAGGGGAACCCAGGCCAGAGGGAGCGCGCTGGCCGCGACGCCCATTGATGCCCATCATTCATTCAGAACGAGCGCAAAGCCCAATCGCCACCAGTTGGCGGCGCGGAAGTGAGCGGCGCCACATTTTCAGGCGGGCGGCGTGGGAGCGGTCGGCCTAGACTACACTGCCGGCTCGGAACCACAGGGATATCAGGACCACCGCTGCGATTGTCACGATGACCCCGATGTGGATGGCGGTCGTCGCGAGCAGGAAGGCGCTCGTCGAGAGGGCGAGGGCCAGCGCAGTCTGCAGCACCGCATCAGCCAGGCAGGCGGCGCCAACGAAGAGCGTCAACCAGGTGACGCGCCTGATAATGCGAGGATTAGAGAGGGCGATGGCGACCATCGCCGCATTGTCTGTGTTTCTGGTTCTCAGTCGCGGGATGACCAGGAAGATCGGACGGTTGATTGCCGCTGAGCCTAGACACACCAGCCCAATGACGGCGCCGATCAGCGCATGATGCAGCTTCAGCGGCAGCGCGCCAGCTTTGAACTCGACCGAGATGGCCAGTGTGATACCGTATGCGATCATGCCGAGCAGGCCGATCACATCAGGGCGGCGCCGCCACAGCGAGGAGATGAGCGTCCAGATGACGGGAATGATCCACGCGATTGCCAGCGCCTGCGTGTCGCCGACGACGCGCGGACGAATCGCAAAGTAGGCGATTAGCGGCGCGAAGCCACTGATGAGGATGCTCAGTGGCAGGTTCCCGCGCGTGCGAGGTTGCGGCGCCCGCGCGCTGGTCGCCGCCGCGCTGCCTGCCACGGCGACCGGCGTGGCGGCCGCTGCCCCGACCGGCGCGCCGGTCGCCTCGATCCCTTGCGTTGCGGCACTGACGACTTCGCTGGCATACGGCGGCGCGACGATATTGCCGTGACCTGCTCCCGGGATCACCACCGGCTCGACGCGCAAGTACTCGCGCGCGGCCCAC
>JAICVT010000131.1 GCA_025935235.1 Ktedonobacterales bacterium
CTCGGCGGCGCCCTGCTGGTCATGCGTCAGGTTCAGCGTTTCTTCGGCCCGCGCGATCTCATGTCCGCTCGCGTCGAAGGCAATCGCCTTGACAGTCGTTGTGCCAATGTCGGCGCCGATCGCGCACCCTGGCTGCTTCATCCGCGCTCCCTCTCTCTCACACGTGCTTTATCCTGGCGCCCAGATGACGCCAATCCGCGCCTGGCGCGCCCCCACCCCCAGCCCCTCCCCCACTGTGCGGGAGAGGGGAGCTGCATGCTCTACTTTTGCCACGTCGCCGCCCCCACCGCATGGTTCCCCCTCCCTGAAGGGGAGGGGGCTAGAGGGAGAGGTTCCTACCGCGTGGCGGGCGCCGTCTCTGGTGGCCGCAGCTCCGCTGGCGCCTCGATCTGATGGATATCGCCGAGCAGCACAACGTAGCAGATGATGCCGATCGCCAGCACAACCGCCGCGACGATGAAGCCGACCGCGAAGGAGCCGGTATCTGCCACGATCAGGCCAGTGACGATTGGCGCCAGAATGCCCATCACGTTGTTGAAGAAGTTCATGATCGCGCCCGTCATGCCGACCGTGCCGGTGGGCGCCACCAGCGCCGGGATGCTCCAGCCGATCGGCGCGGCAAACGCCAGCCCCGCCAGCGCCAGCGAGATCCAGACTGTCGCGATGTTGGCGCTGCGCGTGAAGGCCGCGCCGATCACAAACAGGCCCATCAACATGCCGATGACAATCAGCGTCTTGCGCACGCGCGTTGGCTCATGTCCCGCGCGAATCAGCCGATCAACCAGCCAGCCACCAATCACCAGGTCGGTGACAGTCGCCACCGCCCACGGAATGATGGTATACCAGCCGCTCTCCAGCACAGACATATGATACGTCTTTTGCAGGTAGCCCGGCAGCCAGGTCAGCAGCAGGTAGAACGAGTAGCCGTAGGCGGCAAACCCAATCGTCATGCCCCAGATCTTCGGCTGCGAGAGCAGGAACTTGAGGCTCTTGAGCGCGTGCGCCGGGGCGGGCGTCTCTTGCTGGGCGCCGCCCGCGCGGATGTATTCACGCTCCTCGCGCGTCAGCCCCTTCTTCTCCTGTGGGTCGCGGTACCAGATCCACCAGGCGACGGCGAAGAGCGCGCTAAGCACGCCCGTCACCCAGAAGCCGCCGCGCCAGCCCCAGGCTGTCACCGCCCAGGCGACGATTGGCACGCCGATGACGTTCGAGAACTTGGCCGCCGCGTCGAATGATGAGGTCGCCAGCCCGCGCTCGCTGAGCGGGAACCAGTAGCCCGTCGCCTTCGACGCGCCTGGGAACGCGGGCGCCTCGGCGATGCCCAGGATCACGCGCGCGAGGATGATCAGCCCCATGCCGCTGACGATGGCCGTCATGAAGGTCGCCAGCGACCAGAGAATCGTTCCAATCCGCACCAGCCACTTCACGCCAAAGCTATCGAGCAGCTGGCCGACGGGAATCTGCAGCAGCGCATAGGACCACAGGAACGACGACAGGATGATCCCATACTGGAACGCCGAAAGCCCGAAGGCCGCTTCGAGCGGTTTGGCGGCAACTGAGAGGTTCACACGGTCGAAGTAGTTGATGACGATGCCAACGAAGAGCAACACGGCGATCGTCCAGCGCACATTGCCGCGAGGGCGCGGCAGCCGGGTCGGCGCGGTCGGCAGTCGCTCTCGCTGGCGCGTCTCGGCGGCGCCTGTATTCGTCTCGGTCCCGTTGGCCCCGGCGGGGCGGGCTACGGGCATGCCGGCCACAGGCGTCTCTGCCGCCCGGCGCAGCGCATCCTGGCGCTCGCTCTCGGCGGCATGGTCAATCGTATTCACGGCGATGCTCCTTTGCGTTGAGCATCCCAAGCTCCTCCCAGAGAGGGACGCTCCGGAGCCGCCAGGACAGCCCAGAATCGCCGTCCTGGCGGCGCACTCCTTGCGCTCGCACGAACCCGGCGAACCTGCCAGCGCCCTTACGCAGAGAGGGCGCCATATCGCTTCGTGACGAATCGCTCCATGACTCGCCTGATGGTCGGTCGGCAGCCGGATGAGGCATGATGGTGGGCAGAGAGACTGAGCGGGCAAGAAGATGAAGGATGCGCGCATGGGAGCTATCGAGCTGCTCTTCTCGACGGGCCAGGCGGCGATTGATCGCGCGCTGACAGGGATAGTGACGCTGTTCGAGGCCAGCCTGCCGGGGCGCGCGCGTGGCTACTATCTGCTGGGCAGCTACGCCGACGGAACCGCCGTCGCCATCAGCGACATTGATCTGATCGCGCTGTTCGCGGGCGCGCTGGATCAGCGCGAGCGGGCGCTGGCCGAGCGCGTGGTGGCGGGCTGCTCGCTGCTCAGCCCGACCCGACTCGACATCACCGTCTGCGATGAGGCCAGCATCGGCGGCCAGGCCGTCCTGCTGCGCTTCGATGGCCGCCTGCTCTATGGCGCTGACACGCGCGCTGACCTGGCGCTGCCGCCGCTGGCCGCCTACACTCGCCAGACGCTGGACGCCGCGCGCTTCTTCATTAGCCATATCCTGCACGGTGTGGAGCGGCTGGAATATCCGCTGGACTATCCCGATCCCGAGGGCGAGTTCTACGGCTACGACCGTGTGCATGTTCCAGAGTGGTATCCGCCAGGGACCGAGTACGGCGTGAAGGAGCTGGTGACGACGGCCACACGCATCGCGCGGGCGCAGTTAGCGCTGCGAGCCGGGCGCTACGCTGGCTCGAAGGGCGGCAGCGCGGCCAGCTACAGCCAATACATCCACGACGAGTGGCGCGATCTGCCGCAGGCGCTCTATGAGCAGGGCAAGCTGCGCTGGCGCTATGCCGTCCCCGCCGAGGCTGAGGAGCGGCGCATGCTGCGCGAGCTGTGCCGCCGCATGCTAGGCTTCGAGAACGACTTTCTGGCGCGCTACCGCGACGAGCTGCTCGGCCTGCTGCGCTCCGACGACGCCGATGACCGCGGGCACGCCCGCCAGAAGCTGCGCGAGGTCAGCTATCCCGACGACGCCGAGCTGCGCGCCGCGCTGGCGGCTGAGGACGAGCTGCCGGAGTAGCGAGCCTGCCCGCGCTACAATCTCTGGCAGTGACGTTCACGTCGCGCGCCCGGCCTGTGGGAAAGCGCGACCTCGCAACGCGGAGAGATGAGGACAGAGCAGCAATGACAGTGCGATTTGGCGCGTTCACGCCGCAAGGCTGGCGGATGGATCTGGCGGAGATCGCGGATCCGGTGGAGAAGTATGAGGCGATGACGCGCGTGGCGAAGATGATTGACGCGACGCCGCAGTATGATAGCGTCTGGGTCTACGACCACTTCCACACCATCCCCACGCCTGAGCTGGAGACGACCTTCGAGGCGTGGACGATCACGGCGGCGCTGGCCCGCGACACGCAGCGCGTCAACGTCGGCCAGATGGTGACCTGCAACGGCTACCGCAATCCGGCGCTGCTGGCGAAGATGGCCTCGACGGTAGACGTGATGAGCCACGGGCGGCTCTTCTTTGGGCTGGGCGCGGGGTGGTACGAGCACGAGTGGCTCGCCTATGGCTACGGCTTCCCTGAGACCCGCGAGCGCATGCGCGCCTTCCGCGAGGCCTGCGACATCATCTACAAGATGTGGACCGAGGACTACCCGACCTATCAGGGCCAGCACTACTCCATCGACAAGCCGATCAACGAGCCGAAGGGCGCGCGCAAGCCGCATCCCTCCTTCTGGATTGGCGGCGGCGGCGAGCAGGTGACGCTGAAGCTGGTGGCGAAATATGCCGACGCGACCAATATCGGCGGCGGCGACCCGGAGGTCGTGCGCCAGAAGCTGGCCGTGCTCAAGCAGCACTGCGATGCGCTGGGCCGCGACTACGACGCGATCATCAAGTCGAGCAACCTGATCGTCTATCCCATTGCGCCAGGCGCCGACCCGGAGAAGGCGACCGCTAAACTCCAGCAGTCGAACCGCATGACGCTGGACCAGTTGCGGCAGGCCGGATTCATCGGCGATCCCGATGCGATCTCGCGGCGCATCGAGGCGTTGATCGAGGCGGGCGCCGACTATATCAACTTCTACATCCCGCGCATCGCCTACGAGCAGGAGCCATTCCAGCTCCTGACCGAGCGCGCGTTGACGCGCTTCGTGTAGCGGAACCTCTCCCCCTAACCCCCTCCCCCGCGAGGGGGCATGAAAAAGCCCCTCTCCTGGTGGGAGAGGGGTTGGGGTGAGGTTTCGTCGCTACCCTTGCGTGTTGACCGGGCGCTCGCCGAGCGTCACGGTGATGCTGAGGTGGCTGGTCCCGCGGGTGATGGAGAGCGTCACTTGCGCGCCGGGCGTCTGGTTCAGCAGAGCGCCCGCCAGATCGTCATTGCTTGCGACGGATTGTCCGTTGACAGCGGTAATCACGTCGCCTGAGCGCGCGCCCGCCTGCTGCGCCGGACTCTGCCCAGCGGCGTCGTTGGCGAAGCCCACCACCAGCACACCGCTGGAGACCGACAGCCCGTTGGCGGCCGCTAGCTGGGGCGTCACATCCTGCGCCTCGATGCCGATGAAGCCCTGGCCGCTGCTGGTCAGGCTGCCATGCGCGATCAGTTGCTCGGCGACATACGCCACCCGGTTGACCGGAATCGCATAGCCGATGCTGTTGGCGGCGCTATTCGACTCCGGATTGGTCGCGCTGAGCGTCGGGATGCCGATTAGTTGACCGCTGAGGTTCACCAGCGCCCCGCCGCTGTTGCCGGGATTGATCGGCGCGCTGGTCTGGATCAGCCCAGTCAGCTCGCCCGCCGGGCCGCTGGGCGCCTCGCTGGCGGAGCGGTTGAGCGCGCTGACGATGCCGAAGGTCGCCGTGTTGCGCAGGCCCAGCGGCGAGCCGATGGCGATGTTGAACTGTCCGACGGTCAGCTTCGACGAATCGCCCAGCGCGATAGGCGTCAGATTGGTCGCGTTGATCTTGATGATCGCCAGATCATCCTGTGCGTCCTGCCCGACAACCTGCGCCTGCTGGTTATCGCCATTCGAGAGCGTGACAGTGAAGTTGGAGAAGCCCTGCACGACGTGGTCATTGGTGACGATGTAGCCATCCTGCGTCAGGATGTCGCCGGAGCCGATGGCCTCGCCGGAGCCGCCCGTAGCGGTAATCTCCACCACCGACGGCTCGACCGCCTTGGCGATCGTCTCGACGTTCTGCTGCAGGCTAGTGGTGGTGGATGAGACGGTCAGGTTGGGGGCCGATTGCGCGCCGAGCACGATCTTCGAGCCAGTAGTCGCGGCAGGCGACGTGGCGTGCGCGGCGATCAGCGCGCCCGCGCCACCGCCCATCGCCAGCGCGATCAGCAGCGCGACGGCGACCAGCGCGCTGGCCCAGGGGCGGCGCGGGCGCGCGGGTGGCGTCGGCGGCGTCCACTGCGTATAGGGGGTGTACGGCGGCGCGCCGTAGCCCGAACCATAGCCCGCGCCGTAGCCGCCGGGATAGGGCGCGGCGGGCGCTTCCTCGGCGCGCAGCGGAACGGTCGGCGGCGCGGGCGCGGTCTCTGGCGTCTCCGGCGTCTCAGGGGCGGCGGGCTGCTGGTCAGGCGCGCCGGTCGCCTCTGTGTTCTGGTCGTTTGTATACGTATTGAGCATCTCGGCCTCCTCATCAGCCCTCATAAGCCCCTGTGTGCTGGAGCCTGACGGAGCGCGTGGTTGTTGTTCCGTTGCCCAGAGCATAAGCCGCCGACGTAGGATGACCGTTGAAGTTCGATGAGAGAAAACTTATGAATCAGCCCCTCACCCCCAGCCCCTCTCCCAGCGGGCGAGGGGAGCCGGAGGCGCAGGGCGAGGGTGGGTGGCGCGCGACCAGGAGCGACCTCTCCCCCTGCCCCCTCCCCTTCAGGGAGGGGAGCCAATTCAGAGGGCGCCGCGCTGGCCGGTGGCTCCTCCTCCAGCGAATTTCCCGCCAAATAAACGGTGGGCAGCGCATACCGCGCCAGAATGCCTCATCCCCGGCCACGGGTTCCTCTCCCTGAAGGGGAGGGGGCAGGGGGAGAGGTCGGCCCTATCGCTCAAAGAGGCTGAGCGGCAGGTAGGCGGTGACGATCCAGTTGGGAGCGTCCACGATCTCGGAGATCTTGAGGTCTACAGCCACGCTGCACAGCATGTAGGCCTGCTCGCGGCTCAGCCCGCGCGTCCGCTGGAGATAGGCGATCATGGCGCGAATGGCCTTGCGCGCGGCCTCCATCAGGTCGGGCGCGATGCCATCGGCGGCGTAGAACGAGCCGACGTTGGTTCGCGCTGCCAGCGGGCCTGCCGTCTGGAACTCTGGCGCTTCGACGCGCAGATCTTTGCGCACGGTCAGCCGCACCGTCGCGCGCATCGGCGTCTCGATGGCCGTGCCGCAGACCTCGCCATCGCCCTGGGCGGCATGCCCATCGCCCATCGAATAGAGCGCGCCGGGAACCTCGACCGGCAGATAGAGCGTGGCGCCAGCGGTCAGATGGCGGGTATCCATGTTGCCGCCGTGGCGATAGGGCGGGATAGTGCTGTGCGGGCCAGCTTCGGCAGGCGCCAGCCCCACCTCGCCGCAGAACGGCGCCAGCGGCACGCGGATGCCTGGCGCGAACTCGGCCCAGCCATCCACCAGCGACCAGATGTTGAGCGCGGGCTGTGGGAACTCATCCGCCAGCAGGCCGAAGCCGGGGATCAGCGCGGTCCAGCCCCAGGCGGCGGGCTGAAACTCCAGCAGCTCGATTTGTAGCGTGTCGCCTGGCTCAGCGCCTTCCACGAAGATCGGGCCGTTGACCTGATCCACCCGTGCGAAGTCGAGCGTCTCGATGGCCACGACCGTCGAGTCGGCGGTGATCTGTCCGCCTGCCGCGTCGAGCATGTCGAAGGCGACGGCCGCGCCAGACGCGACGCGCGCGATGGGCGCGATGCTGTTATCCCAGGCGAGATGCGATTGCTCCCTGGCCACATGGATGGTCGGCGCGAGTGAGTGTGTCATGGCTGCTGCTTTCCCTTCGTTCACGCGAGTGCAGATGGCGGCGAACCCTCACTCCAACCCTCTCCCAGAGGGAGGGGGAGCCGGAGCGCTGCTCTACGCCGAGCGGTTCTAGCCCTGTGTACGCGGGCCTGGCGTTCATGCATCGTCCGCCAGCATTGCCTCCAGTGGGCCGCCAACGACGATCAGGCTGCCGTTGGGCAGGGCGCCGTCGGTGGCGGCCTGCGCGATGGCCTCGCCCATCTGCTCTGCCGTGGGCAGGTCGCCCATGCTTGCGCGTCGGCGCTCGGCCAGGCCGGGGGTGGCGCGCTCCAGCAGGCGCGGCGTGATGGTCCCCTCGATCACATCGCCAGTGACGATGGCCAACCGCAGCCCGCGCGCCGCCAGCTCGGGCATGCGCGCCCGAAGCGCCTGCTCGCCCGCATGCTTCGAGCGCGCGACCTCCTCATAGGCGGGGAGCTGCGGCGCGCGACCGTAGAGTACAGCCCAGTGGCTCGTCACCAGCGTGATGGAGCCGCCTGAGCGCAGCAGCGGTAGCGCGCCCTCGACCAGCGCGATCTGCGCGTCGCGGTTGATGCGCATGGGATAGTTGGGGTCCGCCGCCAGCGCCTCGCGCTCCAGCCCGCCCGAGGCGTTGAGGATCAGCGCGTCGAGCGCGCCGCGCCAGCCCGCCACCTCGGCCAGCAGCCGCGCCAGATCGTCGGCGCGGGTCATGTCGCCGCCGATGGTCAGCGCATCCGCTCCCAGCGCGCGTATCCGCTCGGCGACGCGCTCGGCGCGGCTAGCCTTGTTGCGATAGGTCAGCACGACGTCGTAGCCGCGCGCCGCCAGTGCCACCGCAGTGGCCGCGCCGATGCCGCGCGAGCCGCCCGTCACCAGGGCCACCGGACGCCGCTCCGCCTGTGTCATCTCGCCTCCCCTCACCCCCAGCCCCTCTCCCAGAAAGAGAGGGGAGCAGGATGCGATCACCGTGAGGGTAGTATAGCGCACTGGCGCGCCCTCACCCCAACGCCTCTCTCTCTGGGAGAGGGGCTTTCGGATATCGACCAAAGCAAGCGCTTACTCCCACCGCCCACCATCTCGCCGTTCCTTTGCCCGCTGGGTGAGGGGCAGGGGCGTCGGCCAGCGCGGTACAATCTCGGATGGCCTGGCCTCGTTGCCGCGCCAGCACAGACGACAACACAGAGAGATAGAACCGCGAGGGGAAAGGATAGCGCGCATGATCGCCGAGACCGCGGCATCGCTGGAAACCGACTACTACTTGATGGATGAGCTGCTCACGCCAGAGGAGCGCGCTGTACGTGACAAGGTGCGCGCCTTCTGCGACCGCGAGCTGATCCCCGTTGCGCAGGACTACTGGGATCGCGCCGAGTTCCCGTTCGAGCTGATCCCCAAGTTGGCGCGGCTCGGCATCGTCGGCGGCTCCATCCAGGGCTACGGCTGCCCCGGCCTCAGCGCCGTCGCCGTCGGGCTGATCGGACTGGAGCTCTCGCGCGGCGATGGCAGCTTCACCACCTTCTACGGCGTCCACTCCGGTCTGGCCATGCAGAGCCTCGCCATCCTTGGCTCCGAGGAGCAGAAGCGGCAATGGCTGCCCGCGATGGCCCGCCTGGAGAAGATCGGCGCCTTCGCGCTGACCGAGCCGGAACATGGCTCCGATGCCGTCGGCCTGGCCACCCGCGCCCATCGCGACGGCGATGAGTGGGTGCTGAGTGGCCACAAGAAGTGGATCGGCAACGCCTCCTTCGCCGATGTCGTGATCGTCTGGGCGCGCGACGATGACGGCGCCGTCGGCGGCTTCCTCGTCGAGAAGGGAACGCCGGGCTTCGAGACCGAGGTCATCACCGGCAAGATCGCCAAGCGCGCCGTCTGGCAGGCTGAGATCACGCTGAACGACGTACGCATCCCGGCGGGCAATCGGCTGGCTGGCTCGCACAGCTTCAAGGACACCGCCAGGGTGCTGACCGCCACACGCTACGGCGTCGCCTGGGAGGCCATCGGCCACGCCATCGCCGCCTACGAGGCCGCGCTGACGTATACGAAGCAACGCGCGCAGTTCGGCAAGCCGCTGGCCGGCTTCCAGATCATCCAGCAGCGCCTCGCCCGCATGTTGGCCGACATTACCAGCATGCAACTGCTCTGCCTGCGCCTCAGCCAGTTGCTCGAAGAGGGCAAGATGACCGACGGCATGGCCTCGCTCGCCAAGATGCAGAACGCCCGCCGCTCGCGCGAGATCGTGGCCGACGCGCGCGAGATGCTCGGCGGCAATGGCATCCTGCTGGAGTATGTCGTCGCGCGCCACTTCGCCGATATGGAGGCTGTCGTGACCTACGAAGGTACCGACACCGTCCAGTCGCTGATCGTCGGGCGCGAGATCACCGGCTTCCAGGCCTTCTCGCGCTAGATGCTGATGCGCCGCCCCTCTGGCTCCCCCTCGCCCAGCAGGCGAGGGGGTTGGGGGTGAGGGCTACGACGATGGCAGCGCGCTCCACGCTCCAGCGGAATAGTGCAGGATGGCGCTGGTTGGCGCCCCAGTGCGCCAGACCACTGCCAGCCCGAACGCCTCGGCATCTGAGACAAAGTCCACCGCATTAATCGCAATCACCTGGTCAGGCGCCGCCGCCCATGTCCATGCGCCGCCGCCGCCATTGGCTTCCTGCGCGTCATGCGCGATGAAACCATGATCTTCTGGAGCGATTGGCCCCTGTGTGAACGCCCACACGCCGCTGGATGGCTGTGCCGCCAGCGCCATGATCGCATGATCGTTCGACGCGAATTGCGACGTATCCTGAACATCGTTGAGCGCCGCGCGCGTCCACTGTTCTCCATCGAAGCGCAGCACGAGTGGGCCAGAATGATCGCCACTCGCGTCGTGGTACGGGTACTGACCAGCGACCCACACGTCATCTGGCGCGACCAGCGCGATGCTGTACAGCGCGGCATAGCGCACACCGAGCTGCGATCCCGACCACCACGTCCATGCGCCCTGCTGGTAGTGCGCGACATTGAACAAGTCGGCGCCACTCGTGTCGTAGCCGATGATCCAGCAGTCATCCGCGCTGTCGGCGGCGATGTCCCACAGGATGGAGGTTCCAGACTGGTCGAACGTCATTGGAACCGGCGTCCAGACGCCGCCCTGATAGTGCAGCAGCGTATAGGAATACTGCTTCTGATACGGCGTGACATGCCGCCCGCCCCGGTCGAGCAGCATCCAGCCGTCGCCAGCGGCGGTCATGCGGACTTTCGCGCCGACCACGCCGCTCGGCGCGGCTGGCACGCTCACCCGCTGCCATGCGCCGCC
>JAICVT010000502.1 GCA_025935235.1 Ktedonobacterales bacterium
CAGGATGATGGTCAGCGCGCCCAGGTGCGGCTTCAACTTCTCGACGACGACATCCACCGCTTTGTTCATCTTCGAGGTCAGCAGCACGGTCTGCCCGCGCGCCACCGCGTCCAGAATCAACTGCGCGATGGTGAACGATTTGCCCGTCCCCGGCGGCCCAATCACCAGCGTCAGCGGGCGCTGCTCGGCGTGACGCAGCACGGTCGTCTGCGCCGCGCTCAGCTCCGCGCCAGAGAGGATTGGGCGCGTGGCGGGCGCGGCTGGACGCACAGCGGCCAGCGAGCCAGCGCGACCACCGCGCACTGGCGCGGGCGAATCATCGAAGATCGCGCCCAGCGGGGTCGAAGTGTCACCGCGCTGCGCCATCATCTGCAGCTCGGTCAGCACGCCGCGCGCCTCCGTTGGGCGCCGCGCCAGCGCCATCGCCGAGGCGCAGAGCAATTGCACCGCGCTGTCGTGCTCCACCAGATCGCGGATGGCCTCCTCGCGCTGCAACTCTGGAAAGGCGGTCAGATCGTCGGTACGCAAACTGGGGATCAGTTCGCCCACCACGGCGGCGAACTCGCGGATGGTGGGGTGGTCAAACGGCGCGGTCGGCGCCTGCCCCAGGATCGCCTCGGCGTAGGCCTGCGCCTGCTCGTCGTTCTCGGCGTCTATCAGCGAGGCCAGCAGCGGGAAGTTGATGCGCTGCTCGTCCAGATCAATCGTCAGCCAGGCCTGTGAGCCTTCCTGCTCGATGCGCGCTGGCCAATAGAGCAGCGGCGCGCAATACAGCTCGCCCTTCTTGCGCGGGCCGAGCGCCGGGCCGCGCCCGACGAGGAAGATGGAGCCGTAGATCAGGAACTTCTCGCGGCGATTGACATCGGCGGCGTTCTGCGCCGTAATGCCCGCGCTGAGGGGTACTTCCAGCCGCGTGAGCTGCCCGGTCAGCAGCCCCTCGATGCCGTCGGTAAACATCAGGTGCTCGGCCTGCGTCTTCTCCAGCACGTTCGAGATGACGCCACCGCGCGCGTCGGCGGCAAAGCAGTCGTGATAATAGCGGCATACACCCGCGAAGAGCGTGGAGGCGGGCGCCACGGCAACCGGCGCAGCGGGCGCCCCCGCGCGCTCAGGCCATTCGGCGACGGGTGTGAACCCGCTGCGCTCTGGCAGCGCAGGCCCATTGGCCTTTTTGTCGTCAGCCGCGCGGCTCCGTCGGAACAATGCCATGACGTCCCCCTCAGCCCCATTTCGCGGCGCTGGCAGCGCGCGGCGAGCTAGCGTCGCACGCGCAGTATAGGAAGCGGCGGCGGCGAGCGTCAAACAAACGGCCCTGAATGGCCAGTGGCGAATAGGCCATTTATCGCGCCTGACGGGCAATGTCCGGCCCGAACGGTGGCGCGCAACTCGTGAGCAGGCTGTGACGACGCGGGCCCAAATCGTGACGCGCTGGCGTCGTCTCGGCCATATGCTGCGCTCAGGAGAGTCCGCGCCATGGTCAATTCGGCGCGAGGCGCGCGGACCCGTAGCAGAGGGAGGATGAAATGAATACGCTGATTGTGTACGACTCGCAGTATGGCAACACGGAGCGCATCGCCCAGGAGATCGGCGAGTCGCTCAGCGCACTGGGCCGCGCGCGAGCCGTGCGGGTGGATGCCGTGCGCGCCAGTGACCTGGAGGACGTCGAGTTGTTGTTCATCGGCAGCCCCACGCAGGGCTGGCGACCGACCCAAACCATCCAGTCGTATCTTCGCTCGCCGTCCTTTGACCAGCTGCGCGGCGCCCATGTCGCCTGCTTCGACACGCGCTTCCAGAAGCCGCGCTGGCTGACCGGCTCGGCGGCGGGTGTGATGGCGAAGCGCCTGCGCGAGCGTGGCATCGAGCCAGCTGCGGAGCCTACCAGCTTCTTCGTCGGAGGCACAGAGGGTCCGCTGCTCGACGGCGAAGTGGAGCGCGCCAAAGCCTGGGCGATGGGTATCGCCCGGCGGCTCGCGCCGCAGCCCGCCAGGCAGCGGTAGCATGACGCGCCCCGCCGCCTCGTCGGGATGCGGTATGCGCGGCTCCGGTGATTCACTCTGCCGGGGCCGCGCATACTGCCAGACTCTTCGCAGCGGGGCGCGCTAGCTGACCGTCACCTCGCTACCGGGGACCCACGCCACGCGGTGATTGTAGGCGATCTCGTACCACGTGGCGCCGGTCGCCGGGTCGGTGTAGATGTTCTGCGAGACATACGACTGGCCCGCGCGGTTCAGGCCATTCGAGGCGTCGTCGCAGATGGCGTGCGCGCTGCTCAGCGTCGGCTGGCCGTAGACAGCGGTGGTCGAGCCGAGCGTGACAATCGCGCCCCAGCCGTCGGCGGTGTCGCTGTCCTTCACCCAGCCCGCGACGCCATTGAAATCAATCTCGTCATACGTAACGCCGCCGACGCTCGCCTGGCCGAGTAGCGCGAAGACCTGCTGATATTCAGCTTTCGCGCGCAGGTCGGAGTTGGTGTCCTCGGTCCACACGCCGGAGGTGTTCTGCGTAGCGTTGGGCAGGTTGTCGCACGAGAAGTCGCTGGCGTTGTAGCTGCTCGGCGAGGTCCAGGTCGAGG
>JAICVT010000329.1 GCA_025935235.1 Ktedonobacterales bacterium
CCAGCTAGACGTGGGGTTCACGACGTCCACTGACGGCGGCGCGACCTGGAGCGCGCCCACGCAGCTGGCTGGCCCGATGTCGCTGGGCTGGCTGCCAAATACGACGCAGGGGACGATGGTGGGCGACTACATCTCCACCTCCTTCTCCGGCGGACAGGCCTTCCCAGCCTTCGCGGTCGCGAATGCGCCGACTGGTGGTGTCTTCGATGAGGCGACCTATACGATCAGTGGCGGGCTGAGTGTCAGCGCTGGCGCTGTCGCGGCGAGCGACACGACCAACGCCGCGACCAACGCCGTACCAACCGCAGGTTCGCTCACCGCGCAATGAGCCGCGTCAAGCAGTGAGATGACAGCACGCGCGCTACAGGCGTGCGAGGGAGGCAGACGGGTGACCTGTCTACCTCCCTCGCAGGGCGTCCGCAGGGCGTCTGAGTAATGCGGGCGCCGAGTGCGCGCACTGTCCCGTCGGGCTTCTCTCCGTATTCAAGTCCATTTTTGCTCCACGAATAGCCTCAGAAGACATCCAGCGATGAAGCTCATGGCGCGCGCCAGCTACGACGCGGTGGGGAGTGCGGTGCGGCGAGCGGTGCGGCGAGTCGTGGTCAGCGGCGCGGCGCGGACGGCGATGGCCAGCAGGCTGCGATACCAGCGCACCCGCTCCACGCGTCCCGTCACCAGCAGCGGTCGTCCGCCGCGCGCCAGGGCATGCAGCCGCGCCGCCAGCGCGGGAGGCAGCGCCACGGGCAGGCGACCCGTCTCATCCTCCAGCACCAGGAAGCCCATGCCCTTCGCCGTCGGCGGGCGCTGAGCGGAGATAGCCCAGCCCGCCACATGCGCTACGCGCCCCTCGGCCATCCCTGCCAACTCGGCGATGGTGTGCGCGCCACAGCGGCGCAGCGCGCGGCGATATCCGCGCATGGGATGCGGGCGCGACGACATCCCCAGCAGCGCATAGTCTAGCGCTGTCAGCGCCTCGGCGTCGAGCGCGGGGAGCGCGGGTGGCCCAGCGACGCCCGCGCTGGAGGGCGGCGCATCGGCGGCTGGCTCAGCGAGCGCCAGCGCCCAGGCCAGCGAGAGCTGCCGCGGCTGATCGAGCCGCTGATCTGGCTGGCGTGTTCCCTTGCGGCTGCGGCGCTTGCCACGGCCCTTCTCTGGCGCGGCGGGGGCCAGCAGCGGCCAGACCTCGTGCAGTCGCCAGAGTCGCCGGCGGCGATCCATGCGCGGGGCCAGGCCATCCAGCGCGCCACAGAGCGCCAGCGCCTCCGCCGCCGCCCAGCTCAGCCCTTGCGGACGCAGCCGCTCCAGCGCATCCTCCAGCGAGGTGAAGGGCTGCTCGCCCTGCGCATCCGATGCGCCGCGCCGCTCCCAGAGGATGGCGCGGGCCAGCTCCTCGCCCACCTGTTTCACCTGGCGCAGCCCGATGCGGATCGCCCAGCGCTCATGGCCCGGCGAGCCGACCCGCTCGACGGAGAAGCGGTCCTCGCTGCGGTTGAGGTCCACTGGCAGCACAGGGATGCCCAGCAGCTTGGCCTCCTCCAGCACGACATGCGGCGGGAAGAAGCCCGCAGGCTGCGACGAGAGGAAGGCGGCCAGATAGTGCGCCGGGTAGTGCGCCTTGAGCCAGGCGGTCTGGTAGATCGTGCGGGCAAACTCGGCGGCGTGGCTCTTGCAGAAGCCATAGCCAACGAAGTGCGAGATGGCATCGAAGACGCGCGTCGCATCGGCCTCCGTCTCGCCGCGCGCCACCGCGCCCCCCACGAAGCGCCCGCGCATCGCCTCCATCTCGACGGGCGTGCGGGCGTGGCTCATCGCGCGGCGAAAGCCATCCGCCTCGGCATAGCTCAGCCCCGCGAAGCGATGCGCGATCTCCAGGATCTGCTCCTGAAACAGCAGGATGCCCTCGCTCTCGCGCAGAATTGGCCCCAGCGTCGGATGCGTCGTCCAGAAGTCGTCGGCGGGCGTGCCCTTCCACGGCGTCTGCACGGCCTCACGCTGAGCATCGCGCTGAGCGCGCTCCGGTCTTTCAAGGCCGAGAGATGCGACTTGCTGCGCCTGCCGCCGCTCGACATAGGGATGCACCATGTTGGCTTGCAACGGGCCGGGACGGAAGAGCGCCGTCTGCACGATCAGATCGTCGAAGGTGCGCGGCTGAGTCTGCGCCAGCAGATGCCACTGCCCCGGACTCTCGATCTGGAAGACCGCCAGCGTCTGCCCCGCGCGGATCAGCCGGAAGGCCGCCTCGTCATCCAGCGGCAGGTGGTCAATCGGCACGCGCTCGCCGGTCGTCTCCTCGATCAGCGCCAGCGCCTCCTCCAGCGCGCCCAGCGTGCGCAGCCCCAGCAGGTCGAACTTGATCAGCCCCAGCCGCTCCACGTCGTCCTTATCCACCTCCAGCGCGCGCACGCCATTGGCCGAGACGCGCACCGGCAGCGTTTGCGCCAGCGGCTCGCGCGTCAACACCATGCCGCCATTGTGCAGCGAGAGATGGCGTGGCAGCCCCAGCAGCCGCGCCGCCAGCCCCAGCGCCAGCGGCAGTCGCGCCAGCGCGCTCTGGCGGGTAAACCCGCAGGCTAGGGGCGTTCCGCCGCAAAGCCCGCCTGCGCGGGCTTGGGAACGCTCGTCCGACTCCCAGGCCGCGGAGGCGGGCTTCGCGGCCCGCAGGCCCCTAGCCGCGGCTTCAGCCGCCCGTGTCCCCGCCGACCAGCCCGACCAACCTGCGATGACGCGCTCCAGCCCGCCTTGCGCGGCCAGCAGCGCCTCGCACCCGCCGTGGTGATGCAGCAGCTTGGTCATGCGGTCCACCAGCGGCAGCGGATAGCCCAGCGCCTTGGCGGCATCGCGCAGCGCCGAGCGCGGACGATAGGTGATGACATTGGCGACCATCGCCGCGTGCCGCTCGCTATACGTCCGCTCGACATAGCGAATCAACTCCTCGCGGCGGTCGGACTGCACGTCAATGTCTATGTCGGGCATGCCGCGCCGCTCCGGCGTCAGGAAGCGCGCGAAGAGCAGATGATGGGCGATAGGGTCCACGCCTGTGATGCCCAACAGATAGGCGACCAGACTGTTGGCCGCGCTGCCGCGCCCACTGACGCGGATACCCATCTGTCGCCCGGTGGAGACGATGTCATGCACGCAGAGGAAGAACTCCTCCAGCTCCAGCCCGCCGATGACCTCCAGCTCGTGCGCCAGTTGCCGCCGCTGCGCACTCTCAGGCGCCAGCGCACCGGGAGCGTCTGGCGCGTCGCGGTAGCGCTCGGCCAGCCCTGCCTCGCACAGGCTCGCCAGCCGCTGGCGCGGCGTCACGCCCTCCGGCAACGGCACACGCGGGGCAACGCAGGCGGGGCGTAGCAGCCCGACGTGGCCCGCCACGCAGCGCGCGGCGATCTCGGCGCTGGTCGTCAGCGCCGCCCGCGCCCAGGGGAAGCGCGCCACCCGCTCAGCCAGCTCGGCGCCGTTCGCGAGTGCGGCGCTGTCGTTGCGCGGGCGCTCGCGATGCGGCTGAGCGACGGTGACACCCAGCCGCACGCAGGTCAGCAGATCATAGAGGTCGTAGTCCTCGCGCGTGGCGTAGCGCACGCCATTCGTCAGCGCCAGCCGCGCGCCGATGGTCTGCGCCAGCGCCGCCAGCTCGCGCGCCAGCCGCTCGCTCTCAGGCAGCAGGTGATGCTGTGTCTCGATGAAGAGTCGCTGCGGCCCGAAGGCGTCCAGATAGCGCCGCGCCAGCTCCTCCGCCGTGGCGCGCCGACCCGCCAGCAGCGCCCGCGCCAGCGGGCCATCCGCGCCGCCAGTTAGCACGATCAGCCCCTCCGGCTCGGCGGCCAGATCGACGAAGGGGACCACGGGCCGGTCGGGCTGGGCGAGATTGGCCGTGGTCAGCAGCTGGCAGAGACGCGCATAGCCGATCGGGTTCTCAGCCAGCGCCACCACACAGGCCAGCTCCTCCGCGCCAAAGACGCTGTGTGCGACCAGCAACTCCACGCCGACGATGCTCTCGATGCTCGCCGCCACGCAGGCCGCCTGGAAGCGCACGACGCCTGCTAGCGTCATGTGATCGGTCAGCGCCAGCGCGGACATGCCCAGCGCCGCCGCCCGCGCCGCCAGCGCCTCCACTGAGGAGCCAGCCCGCAGAAAGCTGAAGGCGCTGGCGCAGTGCAGTTCGCTGTAGTCCGCTATTGCGGAGGCGCCAGGAGATGATGATCGGCTCGTCATAGGCTCACTATCTGAACGACTCCAGGATCTCGCGTCCGCTTGCGCGGACGCTGTGGGCCGACTCCCAGCTCACTCCCAGCCCATAGCATGACCAACATGACCAATCGGCCAGCGTATCGAGAGTGATACACTGGCCGACGCGCTTATCGCATGCGGCGGATGGTTAGCTGGCGCGCCGCATCCGCTGGTAGTCGGCGCTGAGCTGGGTGATGAGCCGACGCGCCTGCTCGTAGCTGACGACGCCCTCTGGCTCAGGCCGCTTGAGCGCCTCGCACAGCTTGCGGATGCTGACCAACTGCTGCTCTGTGGCGGCTGGCTCGTCGCCACGCGCCTCGCCACGCGCCTCGCTGGCAGCACGCTCTGGCGTTTCGGCCACCGGCTCTTGCAGCGGCGTCTCGCGGATCACGCTCTGACGGCGCGGCGCGGCCGAAGCGGCGGTGGTTGGCGCGGCTGGCGCTATCTTGCGCGGCTCACGCTTCTTGCTCGCTTCATCCTCCGATTGCGCTGCCTCAGCGGGCTTCGGCAGCGAGTTACGCAGGCTAGTCATCACCGCATCAGAGAGCCTGCCGCCCTTTTCGACCGTCACCCAGCTCATCGGTAGACCGTACAGATAACGGCCCACGCCCCAGTGAACCGCAGCGCGCTTGAAGGCATGCGAGACGCAGCCGAGTGACTGTTCAAAGTTGCTGGCCGAGCCAATGTCCGACTTGGCGACGCCAAGCACCGTCAGCGTACCCTTGGCGAGCATCACCTGGCCGTTCTCAACCAGCACTGGCTCC
>JAICVT010000479.1 GCA_025935235.1 Ktedonobacterales bacterium
GAAAATTCGTGTCAGGAAACTGGGGCGTGGCGCGACAGGTGGGTGTATGCTGAAGGAGGGAGTGAGCGACATGACCGCAAACCTCTACGCGCCCACGCGATCTGACGCCATTGACGCGGCCAGAAGCGCGATGACGACCAGCGCTGCCATTCTCGCGGGCGAGATGAACCAGCGGTTCGCGGCGGCGCGACCACGATTGGCGCGGCTGGCGCGTCTCAACGGCGCGACCGCCGATCAGGCTGAGGACATCGCCCAGGAGACGCTGCTGACCGCCTGGCGCTCGCTCGACCATCTGCGCGACGCCAGCCGCTTCGACGCCTGGCTGGATGGCATCTGCCGCAACATCTGCCGCCGGGTCGCGCGCCAACGCGCCAACGAGCTGGCGCGCTTCGCTCCCTCCGCGCCCGCGAGCGCCGCCCTGCTGGACGAGCCGCCCGGCGCCGCGCCTGATCCGCTCGACCAACTCGCCGCCGACGAGTCCGATCCGCTGGAGGAGCTGAGCCGCCGCGAACTGGTGACGCTGGTGGATGCCGCGCTGAGCCAGCTCAATGCCGCCGCGCGTGAGGCGGTCAGCCTGCGCTATCTGGCCGATCTGCCCGCCGACGAGACCGCCGCCCGCCTGGGGCTGACCATCAACACACTGGAAGCGCGGCTGAGTCGCGCGCGCAAGCAGTTGCGCGCCGCGCTGAATGGCCCATTGCGCGCGCAAGCCATCGAGTTCGGGCTGGCGCTGGCCCCTGCCGACGAGTCTGGCTGGCGCGAGACCTCCATCTGGTGCCACTTCTGCGGCAAGGCGCGCATGGAAGGCATCCTGGCTGACGCGCCCGACGGCGGCGGCGCCCTGAGCCTGCGCTGCCCACGCTGCTACCGCGACTACGGCGTCATCGAGACGAACATCCCCTCGATGCCCGAACTGGCGGGCGCCACCTCCTTCCGTCCCGCGCTGAGGCGTGTGCTGGAGCATGGCGTAGCGTGGAATGCGGCGACTCAGCGGCTGGAGACGACCTGCTTCAGTTGCGGACGCCCGCTGCCTGTGCGCACGGGGCGTTTCGGCGATTTCCCCGAGCGGCGCGACCTGTGGCCCGACGTGGCGGATCTCTATTCCGCGCTCTATGAGTGCCCGCGCTGCGGCAGCTCTGGCTCCGGCGCCGCCGCTGTAGCCGGGCGCATGCATCCAGCGGTCTGGCGCTTTCTCACCGAGCGCCAGCGCTGGGTGATCGAGCCAGATCAGCGGGTGGAATATCAGGGCGCGCCCACCATCCGCTTCACGCTGTGCGACTTCGCCGCAGGCGAGCGCATCACCTACTTCTGCGATCCCACGACGCTAGCCGTGCGCGGCGTCATCGAGCCATAGCGCGCAACTACTTCTCCAACGCCCCAGCGCCTCGCCCTACCACAAAAACTCCCCTCTCCCGCACAGCGGGGGAGGGGCTGGGGGTGGGGGCCGCGCCCAAACAGGAGCCACACCGCCATGACCGACACCTACACACTCGACGCCGCACCGCCCGCGCCGCCCGCCCCACCGCGCAAACGACGCGCGCCCGCCATGCTGGCCCCGCTCGGCCAGCGCGACTATCGCCTGCTCTTCATCGGCCAGCTGATCTCCTCGATTGGCAATACCTTCTATTCGGTCGCGCTGCCGTGGTACATGTTGACGCAGGGCGGCGGGCCAATCAATCTGGGCCTCGTGCTGACGGCCTACGGCGCGCCGCTGGGTGTCACGACGCTGCTGGGCGGCTGGCTCAGCGACAAGCTGCGCGCCCGCCGCGTCATGCTCTTCGCCGACGCCGCCTGCGCCATCGTGACGGGTGGGCTGGCCTGGGCCACCTTTGGCGCGCACCAACCGCTGTGGGTGATCGCGGCGCTGACGGCGGCGATGGGCGCCTTCGAGGGGCTGTTCGCGCCCGCCTCGCAGGCCATCGCGCCCGACCTGCTGCCCGACGATCAGCTCCAAGCGGCCAATGGCCTCTTCTTCGCGCTGATGCGGCTGGCGCAAATGCTCGGCCCGTCGCTGGCCGGCCTGGTGGTGGCGCGCTTCACCGCCTCAGACGGCTTCGCGATCGACGCCGCGACCTTCGTCGCCTCCGTGCTGACGCTCTTCTTCATTCACAATCGCGTACTGTATCCCGCGCCTGCCAGCGCCGCCGCTCCCGCTACAAGTGAGGCGCCGGCCGCCGACAGCGCCGAGACCGCAGAGGCCGCCGCCAGCGAGACGCCGGTCATCAATAGCCTGTGGCGCTACACGCTGGCGACGCCGTTCTTCCAGATCCTGCTGCTGGTGATCCTGGTCGGCAATCTCTTCAATGGCGCGGTGATGGAGGTGGCGATTCCGGCGCTGGCGCAGGGACCGCTGCACGCGGGCGCGCAGGGCTACGGCTTCATCCTCACCGGCTGGGGCGCGGGGGCGCTGTTGGGCGCGCTGCTGGCCAGCGCGCTGGGCAACCGCATCAATCGCGGCTTCTATTCGATCCTCTTCTTCACGCTCCAGGTCTTCGCCGTCTCGGCGCTGGCCTATGCGGTGAACACGCTGATGGCGGTCGGCTGCATGGCGACATTTGGCCTGCTCAACAGCCTGGGCAACGTCTCGTTCCTGACGCTGATCCAGCGCAGGCTGCCGCGCAACCTGCTGGGGCGCATCATGGGCGTCTTCACCTTCTGCAACTTCGCCACGCTGCCGCTCTCGGTGGCGGTTGGCGGCTTCGCGACGGCGCGCTTCGGCGCCTCGCCGGTCATCCTGGGCGGCGCGGCCATCATGCTCGGCGCGATGCTGATCGCCTTCGCCAGCCGCGAGATTCGCACGCTGTAGCGGGGCGGCCTCACCCCCCA
>JAICVT010000548.1 GCA_025935235.1 Ktedonobacterales bacterium
ATCGAGCAGCTGGAGTTGGCGACCAATCAGGCGACCCTGGTGGCGCTGCAGGCGGGGCGGGTCGATTGCGTGGTGTCGGACTGGCTGTGGGTCTCGCGCCAGCGCGCATCCGGCGCCGATTGGACGTTCTTCCCGTTTTCCACCGCCCTCGGCGCTCTGGTCGGGGCGCGCGGCGCGCCGGTCCATGGGCTGGCCGACCTGCGCAATCGGCGGCTCGGCGTCGCCGGCAGCCCGCTCGACAAGAGCTGGGTGATCCTGCAGGCGCTCGCGCAGGAGCAGCATATCGACCTCGCGCGCGATGCACAGCTGTCGTTCGGCGCGCCGCCGCTTCTCAACCAGGAGTTGCTGGCAGGCCGGCTCGATGCCGTGCTGACCTACTGGAACTTTGCTGCGCCGCTGGAGAGCCGCGGCCTGCCGGCGGTTCTGTCGGTCAGCGACGCTTTGCGCCGGCTCGGATTCAAGACCGCGATTCCGCTCGTGGGCTTCGTCGTATCGGAGCGCTGGGCGCGGGCACACCCGCGCGAGCTGGCTGGCTTCGTGGCCGCCACGCGTGAGGCGGAGTCCATCCTGGCGACGTCCGATGCCGAATGGAACTGGCTCGGACCACGGACGGGCGCCCGCAACCCTGCCGAGCTGAAGGCGCTGCGCGAGGCATTCCGGGCCGGCATTCCGGCCCACTGGGGCCAGGATGAGCGGCGTGAGGCCAATGCGTTGTACGCACTTTTCGCCAAGATCGGTGGTCAAACCCTGGTGGGCACCAGCCCGACCCTGCAGCCGGGCACGTTTCTCGACACCGTGAGCTACTGATTGAGCGTGGCCATCACCGCACAGCGCGCGTCGTCCTGGGTCGCGGCATCCGCGCTGGTGCAGCGTATCGGCTCGATCGCTCTGTTCATTGCGGTCTGGCAGATCGCGGCCGACGCGATCCACAGCCGGCTGCTGCCATCGGCCAGCGCCGTGTTCGTAGTGCTCGTGCAGGAATCTGTCCACGGTCCGCTCCTCTTCCACCTCGGCGTCACCCTGGCGCGGGTGGCTGCTGCGTTCGTCCTCTCGATGGTCATAGGGACGGCGATCGGCATCGTGATGGGCCGCTCGCGGACCATAGACGCTCTGTTCGACAGCTGGCTCGTGCTGCTGCTCAACCTGCCGGCGCTGGTCATCATCGTCCTGGCCTATGTCTGGTTCGGGCTCACCGAGGTGGCGGCGATCGGCGCGGTGGCCGTCAACAAGATCCCGAACACCGCCGTGACCCTGCGCGAAGGCGCGCGTGCGCTCGACAGGAGCTATGCGGACATGGCGGCGAGCTTCCACGTCGGCCGCTGGCGGACGCTCAGGCACGTGATCATGCCGCAACTGTATCCTTATGTTTTCGCGGCCGCCCGGTCGGGCCTGGCGCTCGTGTGGAAGATCGTGCTGATCGTCGAGCTTCTGGGACGAAGCAACGGCGTCGGCTTCGAGATCCAGCTCTATTTCCAGCAGTTTGAGGTGACGCGCATCCTCGCCTATAGCATTGCTTTCATGGTGGTCATTCAGCTGATCGAGTGGGTGGTCTTTCAGCCACTGGAGCGGCGTGCGGGACGATGGCGCCAGTGACGCCGGCCCTGACCGCCGATATCCGCGAGAAGCGGTACGCGCGCGCGCGTGGCACGAAGTCCCACGTCGCACTGGCCGGCCTGTCCCTGCAGGTCGCGGCGGGCGAGTTCGTAGCCCTCGTCGGCCCGTCGGGTTGCGGGAAGACGACGTTTCTCAACATAGTGGCCGGTCTCGACCGCGACTTTGCCGGTGAGGTACAGCTCGGCTCGCACCCTGATGGCCGGCCGGCTCGGGTGGGCTACGTCTTCCAGGAGCCCAGACTGCTGCCGTGGCGGACGGTTTACGAGAACATCGCGCTGGTGCTGCCGCCGCATGGCGCCGATACCGTCGTCAAAGACATGCTGCAGGCGGTGGGGCTGGCCAAGGCGCAGGACCTCTATCCACCGCAGCTGTCAGTGGGAATGAGCCGCCGCGTCGCCATCGCGCGCGCCTTTGCGATCGGGCCCGACCTGTTGCTGATGGACGAACCCTTCGTCTCGCTCGATCATGACACCGTCGAGCAGCTGCGTGACCTCCTGCTCAAGCTCTGGAA
>JAICVT010000322.1 GCA_025935235.1 Ktedonobacterales bacterium
GCGCCAATCGCGTGCGGCGCCTGTCTTGCGAACGCGCCTGGCAGGCTGACCACGTCGCATGTCGCGGCCTGATCCTCCAGCCGCTTGCGCTCGCTATGGACTTCGAGCGGGCAATATGTTGTGTCTTGGCAAGGATGCCGCAGGTGAAGAGCATCAAGGGCGTGCCACTCAGCAGTCTGGCGATGGGTGTGCTGTCGGGTGTCGGCGGCTTTCTCGACTTCGGCGGCATCATCAGCTACACCGGAGCGGGCGCGCAATTTCGCTATGCGTTGCTGTGGACGCTGATTCCCGGCGTGATTGGCTTCTCGCTCTTTGCCGAGATGTCCGGGCGTATCGCCATCAGCTCTGGCCGCCCGATGTTCGATGTGATTCGCGCGCGGCTGGGCGCGCGGCTGGCGCTCGTGCCGCTGCTCATCACCGTGGCCGTCAACATCCTCACCTTGCTGATCGAGCTGGCGGGCATGACGCTGGCCCTGCAGTTGGTGACGCAGCTCCATTATCTCGTCTGGATGCTTCCCGCGGCGGCGCTGATCGTCTTCATGCTGTGGAAGGCGAGCTTCGAGACGATGGAAAACATCGCGACGACCCTTGGGTTGACGATGCTGGTCGCGGTCGTCGCGGCGGTCGCCACGCATCCACCCTGGGGCCACATCGCCGTCTCGGTGGGGCATCCCGCGCTGGCCTCGATGCAGGCCCATCCGCTGACGCTCTATCTCTTTACCGTCGCCAGCCTGTTGGGCGCCTATATGACGCCCTACCAGTTCGCCTTCTATTCCTCCGGCGCGCTGGAGGAGCGCTGGGGCGGCAAAGACCTGCTGACCAACCGCGTGACGGCGATCGTCGGCCCGGCGGTGGGCAGCCTGCTCAGCCTGGCGCTGATGATCCTTGGCGCGGCTGTGCTCTTTCCGCGCCACATCTCGGTCAACATGCTGGCGGATGCGGCGCTGCCCGCGCGAGCACAGTTGGGGCTGGTGGGCTGGCTGATCTTCGTCTTCGCCGTCTTCACGCTCTCGATGGGCGCCGCGCTGGAGGCCGCGCTCAGCGGCTCCTACGAGGTCTGCCAGTATTTCGGCTGGGATTGGGGTAAGGCGGCGCGACCACATCGGGCGCCGCTGTTTCATCTGGCCTATGTTGGCATGCTGCTGCTGGCGCTGGCGCTGGCCTTCACCGGCGTTGATCCGATCCAGGTGACGACCTTCTCGCTGGCGATCGGCGCGTTCTCGCTGCCGTTCATGTTCGTGCCGCTGCTGATCGTGGCCAACGATCGGGAGTATATGGGCGAGCAGAAGAACACGCTGGCGACGAATATCACCGCCGGGCTGGTGCTGGCGCTGCTGATCGCCGTGACCGTGTTTACGATCCCGTTGATGATTCTCTCCGGCAAGACCTGAGCCTAGTGATGCGCCCGGTGATGCGCCCGGTGATGCGCCCGGCGAGAGATGGCGCTGACCGCGCTGGAGGCGAGATGATGCGTTCCGATGCGAAGTCCGATGCGAAGCCAGGTGTGGACCTGGGGCGGCAGGTGATGGACAGACTGCTGCTTGATCGTGGGGGGCGACTCGTGGGCAAGGTGGACGACCTGATCTTCGAGGCGCCGGTGGACGCCAGTGGGGCGGTCAGCGGCGAGCCGGAGGTCACGGCGATCCTGACGGGGCCACTGGCGCTGGCGAGCCAGTGGGGCTGGTTGGCCACCGTGGCGCGGTTCGGCTACTGGCTGCTCCGCGTGCGCGATCCGCATCCGGTCGAGATTCCGTGGTCGCGCGTGGAGCGGCTTGGCGTGGATGTGCACCTCACGCTGGCGCGCGATGACGTCCCCGGACTCGACGAGCCTGAGCGCTCGGCTGCCCGCCTCGTCGAGCGCATCCCAGGGAGCTAGCTGGTGTGCGGCGGGAGAGGCGAAAGCGACAGGCGGAAGGATGCGCGCGCATGAAACTGCGCTACTCACAACTGATTGGGATGAAGGTGATCGGCGCGGATGGCGCTCGCATTGGGCGCATCCACGATCTGCTGGCCGAGCCGCGCGGCGAGTCGCTGTGCGTCGCGACGCTGCTGGTGGGCGAGCGCGCGTTGATGCAGCGGATCAGCTTCCAGATGTATAGCCATCTCCGCGCGCTCCAGCCGCGCGGCATCCGCTGGACGCAGGTGGATCGCATCGAGGGGCGCGTGATGAGGCTGCGCGTGACCAGGGCCGAGTTTCTGGCCCAGACGGCGCCGCCGCCAGAGGCGCATGCGGATGGCGGGAAGTGAGGTCCAGGTTGACATGCCCGAATTCGTAGACTGGCTGATCACCATTCTGGTGGTTGCGCTGGTGGTCGTGTACCTCTGGTATATGGTTAGCCTCAGGCGCCAGCCCGATCGGCGACGGCCACGCACGGAGGTCTACGACCGCCTGGGGCGGCCCATCGCCATGCAGCAGAACCCCGACTACCATGTCAATCCCCATGACAAGCCGGAAGAGCCGAACCAGCCAGCCGACTCGGCGACCGCTGGCGTTCAGCCATCCGGCCCCCACGCGCGCCCATAGACGCCGCCATCTCAGCTGCCGTCCCGAGCGCAGCGTTTGTGATGTCCGGCGCCTCTGGTGTGTCGCGACTGTGATGCGCTGCCGATACGATCTGGAGCGGACAGGAGCGGACAGGAGCGGAGAGGGAAGGATTGATCTGAGATGGACACGCGAATCAGCAATGCGCGGCTGCTGGAGCTGACAGGCCAGGTAGCGGTGGTGACGGGCGGTGCGATGGGCATCGGGCAGGCCATCGCTCTGCGGCTGGCGGAGGCCGGGGCGGCGGTGGTGATCGGCGATCTGGACGAAGCGGCGTCCGGCCAGACCGTCGGGCTGATCGCCGAGCGCGGCGGCAAGGCGGCGGCCGTGCGGGCGGATATGAGCCGGGTCGCGGAGATCGAGGCGCTGATGGCAGAGGCGGAGTCGCGCTTTGGCAGGCTCGATATGCTGGTGAACAACGCGGGCGTCTTCCCGTTCGCTCCCGCGCTGAGCCTGACCGAGGCGCAGTGGGATCGTGTGCTGGCGATCAACCTGAAGGGCGCCTTCTTCGCCGCGCAGGCGGCGGCGAAGCGGATGATCGGCGCGGGGCATGGCGGCCGCATCGTCAACATCGCCTCAATTGATGCGCTGCACCCGACAGGGGCGCTGGCGCACTACGACGCCTCGAAGGGCGGCGTGGTGATGCTGACCAGGGCGCTGGCGCTGGAGTTCGCGTCGAGCCATATCGCCGTCAACGCGATCGCTCCCGGCGCCGTCAGCACGCCGGGCGCCGCCGCGGCTGGCGCGGCTGCCCAGGCGGCAATGCGGGCGGCGGGGCCGAGCGCGGGGCCGAGCGCGGGGCCGGACGAGGCGGCGACCTTCACCGCGCGCATTCCGCTGGCGCGCGCGGGCGAGCCAGATGAGATCGCGACGGTCGCGTTGTTCTTGCTCAGTCCGGCGGCCAGCTACATGACGGGCAGCCTGCTGGTGGTGGACGGCGGCTATTTGCTCAGCTAGCCGCTGTCGCCAGGTGGGGCCGCAGTGAGCAGGATGGCCGAGCGCGGGCGGATCATTGGCGAGGTGGTCGGTGGCCCGCTGGTCTTCGACCGCGCCGTCGCGATTCGCGCGACTGGCGGGTGGTCGCCGCGTCTCTCCCGCGCTGGATGAGCGCGTGAGGCGCGTGGGGCGCGCGGGGCATGGGGCGTCAGCGTGGCGCCGACTGAGCAGGCGTCGCCGCGCTCTCGGGCGCCAGGGAGCGCCAGAGGCGACTGGCGGTGGCCAGCAAGTGGATGGCGATCTCGGGATACTCGCGCAGCGTGGCGTGAAAGTCCCAGGTCGGCAGCACGACCATGCGAGATGGCTCCAGCGCCGTCACCGTGAATGGGCACGGTCCATCACCCAGCGCAAGCGGCTCGCCCACCATGTCTCCAGCTTCGAGGACGCTGAGCTCCCGCTCGATCCCATCGTCTCCCCGTGCCGTGACGCGCGCGCGCCCTGCTACGAGGAAGGCGAACCCCAGCCCGCCGCCACCCTGGCGCAGCGCCTCCTCGCCGGGGGCATAGTCGCGCTCGCGACAGGCATCTCCGAGCCAGGCAAGCTCACGCTGTGGGAGGTCACGGAAAAGTGGCGCACAGGCCAGGAGATCCTCATACATCGGTCATCCTCCCCAGCGGTCTCAGCGGTTGGTAGAACGCGCGCTGGCCGACCGAAAATGAGCCGGAATGCGGCTGGAAGAGAAGCGCGGACGGTGACTCCCTCCACCCCAGCGAGCTGCCGCCGCCTGCTGAGTCACCGCCCGCGCTCACTCACGACTGTATCAGGGTCGCATCGGCGCTACGACTTGAGCGAACCGACCGAGGAGATGGTTCCGTCGTAGGTAACCGTCGCCACGCCCACTCCGGGCTTCGTGAACGTATGGGTATTGTGTTCGGTCCCGCTGCCGCTGGATCCCTGGAACCGCCCTGTGCCGCCCGTGATGGCGTAGCTGTCGTGGGCATCGCTCGTAGCGGGGCAGCTATACCCGGTTCCATACATCGTGATCACGTCGCCGTTGGCCGCGGTCAGCGTGGTGGATCGCGTCTCTGGCTCGCAGCCGTTATGCAGGTCGGCAGGATTCACGTCCACTACCACGAGGGCGTACTCGGAGATCTCGCCCAGGTGCTCGGCCTGACCGTGCCCGATAGCTGTAATGCAGATGGACTTGGTGTTGCAGGGGGCAGCGGTAAAGTTCTCCGAGACACTGGCGTGGAATGGAACCAGACTCTCCGCGGCAGCCGGAGATGGGCGCAGGAACAGGGCTGCCACCCCCACCAACGCTACCAGGGCCAGCGCGAGCGCTATCAGCGATAGAGGTTTGCGCATGTGCATCGTCTCCTGTCATGTGGTGTGTTGTCGCCACAACTTCATGTTCTGATGCCCTCATGGGGTCTTGACGCCTCGATCCCCCTTTCTGACCGCTACCATGCTGCCGTGAGCGCCGCCGGTTTCCGACATTGCTCTCGGCGCCTTCTGGGAGCGAGTCTAGCCGCAATCAGGCGCGAAAACCTCAAACTATTCATACAGAGTTCCTGCACAGCGCATCAGTGGTGGCGTGATATAACATCA
>JAICVT010000588.1 GCA_025935235.1 Ktedonobacterales bacterium
ATCCAGGCAGCCGAGGGCGATATTGGTCACCTCTGGGCGTCTGATGCGGGCGGTGGCGATGTCGGCCCGAACCTGAGCGCAGATGCGTCGCAGCTGGGTCATGTCCACGCTCTGCGCCAGCAGCGTCTGCCCGCCCAGGCCATCGGCCTCGCTGAGAATGCCGAGCAGCAGGTGTTCCGGCCCGACGAAGCGGTCGTTCAAGAGGCGCGCTTCTTCCGCCGCCAGCGCGATCACGCGCAAGGTATGGGTGTCCAGCATCACCGGGCCGCGCGGCGTCGGCTCGCCCGACTGCGCGACCGGGCCTAGCTCCTGCTCCAGCGTGCGGCGCAGCGCCTCCAGGCTGACGCCCGCATGCGTCAGTGTCTGCGCGGCGAGGCCATCCGCATCCCGCGCCAGCGCCAGCAGCGCATGGGCGGTGGTGACCTCGCGCTGGTCACGGGCGCGCGCCTCGGTGATCGCGTCGCCCAGCGCCTTGCGCGCCCGCTCGGTGAACTTGCCGAACTCGGCGGGAACTCGGGGACGCGGGTAGGTCAGGTTTGCGCCCGCCGAGCCGCCCTGGTTTAGCACCTGCATCGTCGCCGTGCGCACCTTCTCCAGGTTGACGCCGAGGCTCTCCAGCACGCCCGCGGCGATGCCTTCGCCCTCGCGGATCAGCCCCAGCAGGATGTGTTCGGCGCCGACGTAGTGGTGGTTGAGCCGGCGCGCCTCATCTACCGCCAGCTCGATGACCTTCTTCGAGCGCGGCGTCAGGCCCACCTCGCCCAGCACGATGCGGTCGCCCCGCCCGATGATGAACTCCACCGCGTTGCGCGCCTTCTCCAGCTCCACGCCCAGGTTGACCAGCACCTTGGCCGCGACGCCATCGCCCTCGCGCAGCAGTCCGAGCAGCAGGTGCTCGGTGCCAATATAGTTGTGGTTGAACCGCTGTGCCTCCTCCTGCGCCAGACTTAGCACTCTGCGCGCGCGCTCGGTGAATTTGTCGAATTTTCCTTGCATCGTCAACTCCCCAGATCCTGTCCGTCGCGAGACGGGATGGCCGACCAGCGTGGTGTATGCGTGATGCCTTGCTGTGCCACGACTGAACTGTAGCCGCCGCCCACGCCACAGCTCGCGCGACCATTCGCGCGGCCACTCGCGCGGGAGGCTGACGGCGAGATCGGTCAGCGTGGCGGCCCAGGCGCGCAGCGCGCCCGGTGGCCCGTGGTGGGCGGTCTCATCACGCAGGTTATCGCGAAAGAGCTGCGCCATCTCCTCGCCGTGCGCCCGGCGCAGCGATGGCGGAAAGAGCCAGAGCAGCGCGCGATAGAGGCGCAACGAGAGGCGCAGTGCGCGGCGCCGCCGTGGCCGCCCACGTCCCGGCCCGTAGTCAATCATCGCCAGCCCCCCGCTCCGGCGGGCCGCCCCTGTGGGCCGAGCGACCCGCGCAGCAGGCCGCGCGCCTCCGCAGTGCGCGTTAGCGCCTGGAGTCGCATCGCCTCGGCCTCGGCGACGCGCCGCCCGAATGGCGTCAGCCGGTAGTAGCGGCGGCGCTCGTCGTCCAGCGCGGGATCGGGCCGCGCTTCCGACTCCTCGATGTAGCCGTCAGCGAGCATGCGGCGGATCGAGCCATAGAGCGTGCCAGGGCCAAGGCGCATCTGGCCAGCGGTCTGCTCGGCCACCTCGCGCATGATGGCGTAGCCGTGCCGCTCGCCCTCGGCCAGCGCCAGCAAGATGTGAAACGCCGCCGGAGTCAGCGGCAAACGTTCCTGG
>JAICVT010000181.1 GCA_025935235.1 Ktedonobacterales bacterium
AAGCTGGTGGCGCTGACGCAGATGTCGAACGTGCTGGGGACGGTGACGCCGCTACCTGAGTTGATCACCAAAGCCCACGCCGTCGGCGCGCTCTTCCTGGTGGATGGCGCGCAGGGGGCGCCGCACCTGCCAGTGGATGTGCGGGCGCTGGACTGCGATTTCTATGCCTTCAGCGGCCACAAGATGCTGGGGCCCTCAGGCATCGGGGTGCTATGGGGGCGCGCGGCGCTGCTGGAGGCGATGCCGCCCTTCCTGGGCGGCGGCGACATGATCCGCGAGGTGACGCTGGAGGGGACGACCTACAACGATCTGCCGTGGAAGTATGAAGCGGGGACGCCCGCTATCATCGAGGCGATCGGGCTGGGCGCGGCGGTGGACTACCTGCGCCAGCTCGATATGGAGCAGGTGCGGGCTCACGAGCGCGCGCTGACGGTCTACGCGCTGGAGCGGCTGCGCGCGGTTCCTGATCTGACGATCTTCGGTCCGCCCGCCGAGCGGCGCGGCGGCGTGATCTCATTCACGCTGGGCGACATCCACGCGCACGACCTGGCCACGCTGCTCGACCGCGAGGGCGTGGCCGTGCGCGCGGGCCACCACTGCGCGCAGCCGCTGATGGAGCGGCTGAACGTGGCGGCCACGGCGCGCGCCAGCGTCTACGTCTACACCACCTCCGCCGAGGTTGACACGCTGGCCGAGGCGCTGGAGCGCGCGCGCGCCGTCTTTGCGCTATAGTTTATGTATCCGAACGATGCGGCGGTTGATGGGCGGCTGAAGCCGCAGGCTACGGGCGTTTCGCCGCACAGAGCGCTTGCGCGGGCTGAGAACAGAGATTCCGTACCTATGGATGACATCTATCGGCAGTACATTCTGGAGCACTACCGCGAGCCGCACAACCACGGCACGCTGGAGCATCCGACGCTGAGCGCGGCGGACACCAACCCGCTGTGTGGCGACCGCATTGCGATCGAGCTCAACGTTGGCGACGGCGACCGCGTGAGCGAGGTGCGCTTCAGCGGGCGCGGCTGCGCCATCAGCCAGGCGACCGCCTCGATGCTGACCGATCGCATCGAGGGCGCGACGCTCGACGAGTTGCGCGCGCTAACTCCCAACGACATCTTCGAGATGCTCGGCGTAGAGATCGGCCCGGCGCGCCAACGCTGCGCGCTGCTCTCGCTGCGCGTGCTGCACCAGGGCATCCAGGGTCCCTACACGGGCCGCTGGGACGACGACGACGAAGACGAGGAGGACGCCCCCGCCCCCTAGCCCCCTCCCCCGCTGCGCGAGAGAGGGGGAACCACGGCGCCCCATGTATTGGGGGAATCCATAGGCTCCCCTCTCCCGCCTTGGCGGGGGAGGGGTTGGGGGTGGGGGCGCGCCACGCGCGAAAGGCAGGGCGAGCATGTTTGACGAGATTGCGCGGGCGCTGGCGTATGGGCAGGCCGTGGCGCTGCTGACCGTCGTGCGGGTCAATGGCGCGACGCCCTGCCCGCCCGGAACGAAGCTGCTGGCGCGCGAGGATGGCGCGCTGAGCGGGACGCTGGGCGCGGCCAGCCTGGACGCCCGCGCGCGCGAGGATGGGCTGCGCCTGCTGCGCTCTGGCGAGTCGGAGCTGGTCACCTACCACCTCGATGCCGATAGCGGCGAGAGTGTCGGCAGTTGCGGGGCAACCATCGAGGTCTTCATCGAGCCGCAGCGGCCAGAGCCACGCCTGCTGATCGCGGGATCAGGCTACGTGGCGCAGGCGCTGGCGCGGCTGGCGGCGCCGATGGGCTGGCGTGTGGCGCTGGTGGACGACCGCTCCGAGTTCGCTGGCTCGGCATCGCTGCCGCCGGGCGCGGAGGTGGCTGTGGCCGAGATCGCAGGCTGGCTGCGCGAGCGCCAGGCCGACGCGATGAGCGCCATCGTAATCGTCACGCGCGGCCATCGCTCCGATGAGGAGGCGCTGCGGGCAGCCATCGAGAGCGCGGCGGGCTACGTCGGCATGATCGGCAGCCCCTCCAAGGTGCGCAACATCTTCCGCCATCTGCTGCGCGCGGGCGTCTCGCGCGCTGAGTTGGAGCGCGTGCACGCGCCGATCGGCCTCGACCTGGGCGCGCAGACCCCCGACGAGATCGCGCTGAGCATCGCGGCGGAGCTGCTGGCGTGGCGGCGCGGCGGCACGGGTCAGCGCCTGCGCGACACCACCAGCGTCCTCAAGCGCATCAGCGCCGGCGACGCCGCCCGGCCCGATGCCGAGGAGGCAGCCGAGGCTGAGGCTGAGCCAGCGGCGGAGGTCGTGGGCTAACCCGTCACCGTGAAGCGGGCAAAGACGGGCGCCGAGACAGGCGCGCCAGAACCGCCAAGCGTGAAGAAGAAATAGTCGCCGGCTTTGGGCGCATAATCGCCAACCCCGGCTGTGCCTGGCTGCGGCGTGACGCTCGTGATCTGTGGCGCATCGTTCGCCCAGGTGAGCATCGTCGCGCAGACGCAATAGGGCAGCGTCAGCGAGCCATCGGCGCCGAGCGTGATCCACTGGACGGGATAGCTCAGTCCAGGTGTTGTGTCGGGCGTGTTGTGCGTCTCCGACAGCGCGGGCGGCACGGCGATGTTCAGCGTTGTGTGGCAGCCCGCCTGCCCGCCTGTGATGATGACGTTGACCATCGCGCCAACTGGCCCATGATCTGGCTGGAGCGTCATGCGCGTGGCGTCGGTGTAGGGCGAGCCGCCGCCGGGGCAGCCAAGCGGCAGCGACGTTGGCAAGCCGAGCGCCGACGAGGACGCAGTGGGCGTCGCCGCAGTCAGCGCGGCGGAAGAAGAAGCGCAGGCGCCTAGCCCAGCGAGCAGCGTCGCCAGCGTCAGTGTGACGAAGACGGCGCGCGCAAATCCGCACCAGGGCACGCCTCTATACACCGCGTTGTCCTCCCGTCGCCGTGCATCCTGTCGTATTCCGAGCCCTTCTCATCCGCGCCGCTCACTCCTCTGTGTCGTCGTATAGCCCCAACTCGCTGAAGAAGTCGCGCCTGGCGCCGCCGGGCGCTCTTCGTCGTCTGTCTGGCGGCCACTGGAGATAGATGAGGGCGCCCGCCCAGACGCAGGCGATGGCCACGACGATGAACCCTAGCCCGGCATTCCAGCGTTGCGCTGGGCCATCAATCAGGTAGCCGTCGTCCAGTGGCATCAGGGTGACATAGAAGTGGGAATAGGCGACGATCGCGCCCACGCTCAATGCGGCGCCGAGCACGAGCGCCACGGTGGGCGCTAGCGCGCGGCGCCGTTGCGCGTTCGCCAGGCAATAGCCCACAAACAAGAGATACGCCAATAGCAGTGGCGCGGCGATCGGCAGTAGCAGCCTCAACGCGCTGGAGAGATACCAGGGGAAGATGGTCATCGCCGCCGGGCAGGAGTCAACGCAGACAAACCCAGAAATCAACGCCTCGCCCAACCCAACGAGGATCCCCAGCACAAACGCGCACAGCTCGAAGAAGCGTGACAGATACAGCAACACCGACAACAAGCGCTTCACAGTCTCCACCTCCACGCGGTTCCTGGCCACAGCGCTTGCCTGCGTGATTCACACCCCTATGACTCACAACCGACGGATTTGATGTGGTGGTTAGGCGTCGTACCAGACCATGCGGCCTTGCGTATCAGTCGTCCAGAGACGCACGCTGTGCTGGGCGCCGCCATCGGCTACGGCGCTGACCGTTTTGCTGGTCGCTTTTTTCCAGGAGCCGTTGGCCAGCACATACGTGCCACCGTTCGCCAGGACGACGAGCGTCTTGCCGTGAGGCGTGATGTAGAGACCGTGATTGAGTTCCAGACTTCCCAGACTGGGGAGACTCGGTAATGCAGTCCAGGTCGCGCCTTCGTCGGTGGAGACTGTCAGTCGGGAATTGTCAACTGCGGAGGCGAAGATCGCGCCTCCGTCATCAGAGGCGCCCACCGCGACGCCCTTCTTTCCATCCAAGTTTGTCGAGAGCGCGGACCACGACGTGCCGAGGTCATTTGTCGTTGCGGCAAAGACATGACCTGCGTTGGAGCCGTCGTCACCCCAGATCTCAACCTTGCCGTTGCGGCCTGTGAGGACGGTCAGGTGAGCGATGGATGCGCCATTGACCTTGCCGTTCATATCGAGATGGACGCTGGGCTGGTTCTTGGGGAACGCGACCACCGCCGACGATCCCTGCAACTGCTGATCGAGCGCCATGCCAACCAGGAACGTCGAGCCCGCCCAGCCGGTCGTCGAGACCTCTCCCGTCACCGGCAGCGTGGTAGTCTGGTCTGTCCACGTCTTGCCTCCGTCGAGCGAACGCTGGATGGCATACGTTCCCGGGACAGGCGCGTAGACCGCGAGCGAGATGACGTCCCGTGGATCGAGTGGGTCGGTGGAAAGAACCATGCTCACCGGGCCATGAATGACCCCGACCTGGCTCCAGGTGGCGCCACGGTCAGTGGTATGGAAAATGTACTGTTCCTGCTTGTTGACGAAGAGGGAGCCATACCCCTGTGTCGGATCTGCCGCGGAGAACGCCAGGTGTACCGCCCGCGTGGGTAACCCTTGCGCGACGGTCCAACTTTCTGTAGTGGGAGCGCTGGAAGTCTGTGTACCAGCGGGTTTGCCCGGAGGAGGAGTCTGGCCTTGCGTGGATGGACCATGCGACGCATGCGTGAAGAGGACAATCCCCACAACGACGGCGGCGACGATGAGCGCAGAGATGAACGCAGAGATGAGCGCAAGGCCGCGCGAACGCCATCGAGCCAGCGCCGCTGTTGACTGTTGCGTCATGTTCTTCCGCATGATCCTCCTGCTTTCACCTGCGCTCCAGACGTCCAGCAGGCGCCCGCTGCGATACACATTGTGGCCGCACGGTTGCATCGCGCCTGGCAGCTACCAGAGTACACCGCGAGCGAGCGAAATGGAAGATGCGCCGCGCAACGCTCGCTGCCCGCCCCTTTCCCGCCGTGATGATTCCCCGCCCGCCGACGTACCTTCCAGCGAGAAGGCTGCGCTCTTGCGCGCGACGGATCGAGACGGATCGAGACGGTCAGGGGGATGGCGGATGGGCATGGCGGCGTTCCTCATCATCGTCATCAACGTCGTGGCCTGGCTGGCGTTCTTCATCGGCGTCGGCATCGTCATCTTTCGTCACGTGCGGCGCCGTGGCCGCCTCATCATCCTCAGCGGCGCGGGCGTCACGCTGCTGCTGATCGTCTCACTCGTCGCGCTGAACCTCTCCTTCCGTCCTGCCGCGCCGCCGCAGCGCCCCAGCCCCAGCCGCGCCATCCTGCTGGCCCGCATGTTCGACAGCCACGGTCGCGCGTCGCTCGCGGGTGTCAGCGCGCGCGATGGCTCGGTACGCTGGCGCAGCTCGCTGGCGGTCAGCTACCGCAGCCAGGCGCCCATCGCCGCAGGCGTGGCCTACGTCACCAGCGATCCAGATGCCACGACCGGCGCGACTGGCGCGGCCATCACTGCCGTGCGCCTCGACAATGGCGCGCGACTCTGGCAGCGCGCGCTGCCCGGCGAGGGGATCATCTCGCCGCTGGCGCTGCGCGGCGGCGCGCTGGCCTTCGTCTCCTACTCGCAGCCGGACGGCTACCGCGCCAACGCCCTCGATCTCGCCAGCCACGCGCTACGCTGGAGTAGCCCACTCAGCCACTTCACGCTAGACAATCAGTATCCCGTCTTCGCCGCCAGCGCCAGCCTGCTCTATGTCGGCTCGAATGATGGCGAGGTCAGCGCGCTGCGACTGCGCGATGGATCGCTGGCCTGGTCGCGCGCGCCGCTGACCACGCCCGACGCCGCGTTGCAGACGCTGTGGGTGGCGCTGGGCGCGAGCCAGCTCTACGCCTACACCAGCGGTGGGCAGATCATCGCGCTGCGCTCGGCGGATGGCGCGCTGCTCTGGCGTGGGCCAGCCGGACTGCGCCCATACGAGCAGACATACCTGACGCCGACCAGCACAAGTGTCTATGCCTGCGTGAGCCTCACCACCTCCAAAGGCGACATCACCTCCGGGCTGGCCGCGCTCGACCCTGCCACTGGCGCCATCCGCTGGGAGCGCGCCGGGGCCTGCGGGGTAGATGGCATCGGCGGGCTGGTCGAGTCGGCGGGCGCCATCTATCAGCTCGGCCCCACGCTGAACGCCATGCGCGTCAGCGACGGCGCGCCGCTCTGGAGCGCCAGCACGCAGACCACCGACCTCGGCTTCACCAGCGCGCAGGTGGATTCAGGCGTCATCTTCGTCGCCGCGACCGTCATCTTCCCGCATGACTATACGCTCTGCGGCGATTGGTGGACGGGTGGCCCGCTCTTCTGCCACAGCCAGCCCTTCATCGCCGCCTATGATGCCGCCACTGGCGTCCGCTATTGGCGCGCTGACGTAGGCGATGCTCCTCTGTTCATCAGCGAAGCCGCGCCATGACCCAGCACAGGAAGGAGCGCGCGCGATGTCTGGCATCCTGGTCGATCTGCTGATCGGCGGCGTCGGCTGCCTGGCAGTGGTGATCCTGGCGCTGGTGGGCGTCTTCCGGCGGCTGAATCCGCGCGGGCGCGTCATCCTCGGCGTCAGCCTGAGCGCTGGCCTGGCGCTGGCGCTGATCGTCGCGCTGCTCGCCACCCAGCTCGGCGCCATCCGCACATCGCTGGCGCAGGAGGTCAGCCCCAGCCATGCCACGCTGGTCGCGCTCTTGGCGGATTCATCCGGGCGGGAGACGCTGAGCGGCCTGAGCGGACACGATGGCACGGTGCTCTGGCGGCGTGCGCCGGGACTCTACGGGGTCAGCGGTGTGGTCGCGGATGGGCAGGTCTATGTGGTCAGCGAGACCCGACCCTATGGCACTGCGTCAGCGGACTTGCGCCCGGCGATCACCGCGCTGCGGCTGAGCGATGGCGCGTTGCTCTGGCAGGAGCCGCTGCCGGGGCTACAGACGGTGTCGGGACTGCTGGTGGCGGGCGACCTGCTGATCGCGACGGTCTACGCGAACATCAGCCCATCAACCTTCCAACTGGTCGCCGTCAATCGCTACTCGCACACGCTCGCCTGGCGGGTGACGCCGGCCAGCCTTCCCCCCTTCGATGACATTCATGCGCTGGCGGCGGGCGACGGGCTGCTCTTCCTCGGCTCGCAGGATGGCGTGGCGCGCGCTCTGCGCCTCAGCGATGGCTCGTCCGCCTGGAACGTGCGCATCTCACCGCCCGCTACCGCTGGGCAGCCAGTCATCTCGCTGGGGATGGTGGCGCGCGGCGATACGCTGATCGCCTACGACACATCTGGCGAGGTGGTGAGTCTGCGCCCCAGCGATGGCGCGACGCGCTGGGGACGACAAGTCATTACGGCTCCCTTTGATGGCCCTGACGAGCATTTGGCGCTGACGGGCGCAGGGCTGTATCTCTGTGGCGTGGACGCCGCCAGTCACGAGCGCGCCCTGGTCTCGCTCGATCCGCTTACCGGCGCCCTCCGCTGGAGCCGTGACGCCGCCTGCGGGATGTCGCTGCCGATCGAGGCGGGCGCGTATCTCTATACACTCAACTCCTCGCTCCTGGACGCCCTGCGGGTCAGCGATGGCACGCTGGCGTGGCAGGTCGCGCCAGAGCAGCAGGACCTGGGCTATACCACGCCGCAGAGCGATGCTGGCGTCCTCTTCGTCGCCACCGACATCGCAAATTTCCGCGTCCTTAGCGTCTGCGGTCAGTGGCTGCCGCCACAGATCACGATCTGCCATAGCACGCAATACATCGCCGCGCTCGATGGCGCGACTGGCGCTGAGTACTGGCGCACCACCGACGGCTACGACGGCCTGCTCGGCCTGGGCTAGCGCAGCTCATCTTGCGGCGACTCGCTCCAGGGCAGCACGCGCTCCAGCAGCGTCTTGCTCTGGCGCTCGTTGGCCTCGCCCAGCGTGATGCCCAGCCGCCCGGCCTGCTGCTCCAGAATCTTCAGCTCCCCCTGCGCGCTCAGGTTGGCATGGTAGAAGGCCCACTCGAAGAACGTGACCAGCGCGATAGCCAGCGCACCCGCCACCCACGGCTCGTGTGCGGCGCTGAGGATGGAGAGCAGCGGGACGCCACCCACTGCCAGCCGCACCTGATCGCCGATCAGCGCGGCCACGCCAAACGCCAGGCTGCCGAGCGCGGCGATGGGATAGAGTACGAACGAGGTGTCGCTGCTGGGCCGCTCGCCGGAGGGGAGGGTGGCCAGCCGCCAGCGAAACGCCTGCTCGATGTTGGGGATGTCCTCCATGAACTGCTGGATGTAGAACTCTTTGATGACATAGGTGGTGATGATGCTGTCGCGCAGCGACCGGCGCAGGTGGATCAGCCGGACGTAGAAGATCGCGCTGAGCAGCCCGCCTCCAACGAGCAGCCCCACCGCCAGCGGCCGCCAGTCGGTGCTGGTGGCTCCGCTGAGCTGGTAGAGGAAGCCAAGGCCAGAGAGCAGCGCGCCCATGATGGTGAAATAAAAGTTGAAGATGCGCTCGCGATTCTCATAAACCTGATAGGCGGCCAGCCCGGCGTAGTCGAACTCTTTGAGCAGGATGTTCTCGACCCGCAGCGAGGTATCGAGACGCGGGCGCAGCCCGTCAGCGCCGCCATCGTCGGGCGCGGGCGGCAATGGGCGGGCCTTGTGTGGCAGGCCAGTTCGCTCTGGTGGCAGCATCGGCGCTTCCTCGTAGCTGATTGATCAACAAACGGCGGGCGTCACCCCTCGCACAGTATAACGGACAGGCGCGCTGATGATTCGGCGAGGATTCGTTGAGGATTCGTTGAGGATGCGGTCACATCGCGCCGCCGCGCTACGTCATCTTGATAGAAGCGTTGAACGCGCTGCGAAAAGGCGCAGAGGAAGGGAGAACACCATGACACTGGCAGTTACGTCGTTCATGCTGGGCGTCGAGGATATCGCGCGCTCGAAGCAGTTCTATGGCGA
>JAICVT010000092.1 GCA_025935235.1 Ktedonobacterales bacterium
ACCCGTTCGCCGCATAGGAATTGTGTGTACTCCACGCGATGGAGACGAGGCTTACCAGCATCGCCACTACGACGACGATGGCCAGCGCGCCCGGCTTGACTGGCGTTGCCGCTCCATCATGTGGCAGCAGCGCGAAGATCAACGCGACAATGGCCAGCAGAATCATCGGGCTGTAGCCAACGATGAGCGATTTCAGCCCGAAGGCGAGTTGCGGGTTCACGGTCGAGAACGGAGCGGTGAGAAAGGGAACGGGGTTCACGAATGAGGTTAGACCCACCATGCCAAATATCCCCAGCACGATGAAGGCGATCAGCCAGCCCCAGCGCCGCGACTCGGCGGCTACCACGGCCGCGAACGTCGCGATCACCGGCGCGGCGAGCGAGCTGAGAGCGGGCGCCCACCATACGGGCAGTTCGACGGCGGGTATCCATCGCTCGCCACCCGCAGGCGATGGCGAGATGACGCCGCTGATATTGAGGGACGTGATGTAGGAGGCGAGCAGCAGCGAGCCGATGCTCACCAGCGGCGCGACGACCGCGACGATAGCCAGCGCGCGATAGGTCTTGCTCACAAACGTGTGTCCTTTCACAGCGCCTCAGACGGCAGCCTCGCTCGCCTGATCGCTATGCATACGCGCTGGCCGGCTGGTGGTTGCGACGAAGAGCAGCGCGGCAATGGCAAGCAGGATCAGCGGGAGCGCATGTGTATAGATGCTCTCTAAGAGTTCCATCGCGTGGAAACTCAACGCCGAGTCTATAATCGGCCCCAGCGCGCTCAGGAGCGTTGGCCCATAGGCGCCGAGCAGGCCGAGCAGCGTGAGCGCCACGAGCCACCTCCAGCGGCGCGCCTGCGCCGCCACGACCACACTGAAAACGCCGACCACGGGAGCCGCGAGCGCGCTGGTCGTCAACCAGAGTGGCACGATGAATGGGGCCAGAACAGATCCGCCCAGTGGGGCATATGAGTGCCAGCCACTCACCCACACCAGCCCATACGTGAGTTGCAATGCCAGGCTTGCCAGTGTCGCTACGAACGTCACGATCATCAGCGCGCGATAGGTCTTGCTCACTGCTCGTTATCCTCTCAGCTTCGACGCTTCCGGTTCCCCCTCCCCTCGCAGGGGAGGGGGTTAGGGGGAGCGGTCTCACAGCCGGCTGCGGACGATGCCTAGCTCCGCGTCCGTCGTAGTCGCAGCAGCGGGCTTACGGCGGATCAGCGCGAAGATCAGGGGCAGTGCGAAGGGGATGAGCGGAATGGTCAGGCTGATAATGTTGAAGGTCTTGAGCTCTGACTCCGGTGGACCCGATGGCCCCGGCGGAAACTGGACAATTTGCCACGCCAGCATGAAGGATGGCCACACCAGCGCCAGCAGCGCGGCGACAACCAGTGCGGTCAGCCAGGCGCGGCGGCGCTGCATCCAGGCGAGGACCGCCGCCAGCACGATGGCGCCGCTACCGAGCAGGTTCGACAAGCTGATTGCCACCTCGAACATTCGGGAACGGAGAACCCTGAGGAACGCCACGATCAGCCCGTCCGACCCGCCAAAGTAATAGCCATTCGGAAGCAGGTTGGCAGACAGCGTCGCATACAAGTAGGCGATGACAAGACCGAGAACCAGCGCCACCGCTGCCAGCCACACCAGCGCCTTGTAGAGCCTCTCCATCGGCGCCATCCTCTCTCCTCATAATCCGCTGGAAATCCGCCTGCCACTTTGGACATGCGCGCTCGTTTGCAGCGCCAGTATAGCAGGCTGGGCGCGGCGCCCACAATGTGCGCAGGCGGCGCGACCATAGGCCGTCCGTCGCGCGCGCTGGTACCTTTGGGCGCTCCCTTTCCGGCCCTGCCTGGGAGCGCCGCCAGCCTGTGCTATGCTACCGTGGACTGTATGCCGCCTGGTGGGCGCGACCGTCACTGGAACGCCTGTTTTACGGGGGAAGGCCGGAGAAGGCTGAGGGAGGGCGCCGTGATCACGGATGTGCAACGCATCGCCGAGATCTCGCGCACGGCAGAGGCGCTGATCGCCGGGCCGCCTGACTTCCTGCGCGCCTTCCCCGGCGAAGAGGGCGGCGCCCGCCAGCAGCGCCGCGCCATCATCATGGCCTCGCTGCGCGACCAGGAATACGGCGGGCGCGTCGGCGTCTCGGTGGATGAGCTGGCCGCCGACCTCGAAGCCGTGCTGCGCTATCGCGAGCTGCCCCCGCCCGATGATCTGCGCGGCGAGGTGGTCGAGATCCTGCGCCAGCTCGAGAGCTGGCAGGCGGTGGATGGCGGCCTGGCCCCCGACCGCGCCGAGCGCGATGGGCTGCGGCGCCGCGTCGAGCGCGACTACGCGCTGGCTCGCTCGCTGCGCGTCTTTCTGCCACACTGGGATGAGGTGCAGCGGGCGCTGCGCCGCCGCTACCTGAGCCTGAGCGCCAACTACTTCGCCCAGGCCATCACCGCGCTCGATACCCTGCTCGACGAGTTGCGCTATGAGGATACCGAACCGCTGCGCTGCCACAGCGCATGGCAATCGCTGCGCCAGGCGATGCACGGCATCAACACCGAATCGCGCGACTTCGCGCGTGAGCTGCGCTCGCTGCGCGTGGATGGTAACCATCCCGAGGCGCTGGCCGATATCGCCGACCGGCTGGGCATCCTGCATGAGAAGTTCTTTCGCGTGGCGGCGGAAGGCGCGGCCCAGGTGCGCGAGCGGCTCGACGCGCTGCGCGACGATCGCCACGCCGGCGAGAACGTGCGCCGCCTGCAAGAGACGCTGCGCATCCGCGAGGAGGAGTGGAGCGTCGGGCTGGGCGAGACGCAGGCCGAGCTACGCGAGCGGCTCGACGCGGTCGGGCAGGATGTCGTGCGCGAGTTGGCGCACTTCGAGCGCTTCATGGCCGACAGTGGCCCCGGCTCGTGGCGCGAAGGCGCGCGCATCATCAGCCTGGCGCTGGTCGAGCTGACTGAGCGCATCCACGCCGCCATCTCGCTGCGCTTGCAGCAGACGCAGGCGGTGGCCGCCCTGCTGCGGCGCGCGCGCGATCTGGCTACGGGCAGCGGCGACGCCACGCAGCGCGCCCGCCAGTACCTCTGGAACGCCTCTGGCTCGCTGCACGCCGCACTGTGGGTGCAGGCGCCGCCCGCCAGCGACCAGCAGGTGCGGCTAGATCGCTGGCTGATGCGGAAGGGCGGCTCGCCGCTGCCGCTGGTGGATGAACACATCTGGGAGCGCGCTCTGCGTCCGCGCACGCGGCCCGCGCCGCCGCAGCCGCCGCAGGTGTTGATCGTCACCGAGGAGTGGGACCCCGGCGAGGATCCGAAAGTGAAGCTGCATGAGGAGGCGCGCGAGCGGCTGGTGGAGCGGCTGATTACGGCAGGCTCAGCGCAGGCGCTCGAATCCCTTACCTCGCTGGATGAGTTGCGGCTGCTGGCGTCGTTCCTCTGGCTGCCACGCGAGAGCGCGCCGCTGCGGCGGCTGGGGCTGCGCATCCAGCCAGCGGGCGCGGGGATGGCGCGCCGCGCGACGCTGCCGGGGCCAGGCTTCGAGGTGGAGATGGATAACTACCGCTTCAGCGCCACCACCGCCACGCGCCAGGCCGCCGCCGAGCAGCGCCGCGCCGAGGCCGCGCGCGAGGCGATGGATCGGCTAAGCGCCATCGCCGCCGGAGCCGATGATGTGGCGCCGCTGCGCCCGGCCCTGCCCGCTGAGGAGATTGCGGTCGCCGCCGCCACGCATCCGCTGGAAGATATGGACGATCTGGATGATCTGGAGGCGGCGGACCTGGCGGACGAGACGTCCGCCTCGGCCTATGCCACGCGCGAGCTGGAGTCCATCGCAGGCGCCGAGGTCCGCCCGCCGCGCCAGGCTCGTCCATCCAGCCAGCCGCGTGTCCAGCCGGGCGAGCAGCCAGAGCGCGCCCCGACCACCGGCCCGCGTCGCCTCTGGCCGCTGCCAGGGCTGCTGCGCCGTGGCGATGCCCGCCGCCCGCGCGAGTAGGGGACGCTGGCGGCTGAAGCCGCGCGCTAGGGGCGGCCTGCGAGCCGCCGCGAAGCCTGCCTTCGCAGGCTAGGAGACGGCAGGCTCGCATCCCAGCCCGCGCAGGCGGGCTTGGCGGCCGCAGGCCCGTAGCTGCGGGTTTACCCGCCCGTCAACTCGGCGCAGCAACCAATAGTGGCGAACATTTGAGGAGTGGAGACCATGCCGAGCTACACCGGACAGCGCGAGCAGGACCTCGCCCTGCGTGTGCGCCGCATGCTGATCGAGCAGAGCGCGCTCTTGCAGGATGAATCGCCCGATGAGTTCACCTGGCTCACGCGCCACTATGAGACCGAGCAGCGCTTCTTTGAGGAGGAGCTGGGCGCGCGGCTGGAGCTGCGGCTGGGGCGCTGGGCGCGCGCGTATTGGCCAGCGCCGCCGCGCAACCGCGAGCTGTGCATCGCCGACATCTTCGAGCTGACCGCACGCAAGCAGACCGCCTACGCTTGCCTGATCCGCGCCTATCGCAGCGTGCGCCTGCTGGAGTCCGGCGACTCGGCCAGCGTCTTCCGCTTCAGCGAGCTGTTCCGCTATGTCGCCGAGGAGGGGCAGCGACTCTCACCCTGGCTCAGCTTCGACGAGGCGGTCATCAACGAGGCGCTGGCGACGCAAGGCGACGCCGAGGCCGACGCCGACGAGGACGAGGATGAAGAGCTGGCCACCGCTGGCGCCGCAAAGGGTCGCAAGCGCGCGACCAGCGGCGCGACCTCGCGCGGGCGCAAGACATCCACGGCGGCGCCGCAGCGGGCGGGGGCGGCGCAGCGCGTGCGCGCCAACCAGCGCGCCTTCTATCAAGCCTTCGCGGCCTTCGAGCGCCACCGCCTGACCCGCCGCATCGGAGCCGACGACCGCCAGCGCCCCGAGGAGCGCTACCGGCTGAACGAGCGCGACTTCAGCGGCGTCTACGAGTTCACCGACCTGATTGACCGCTTCCTGCCACCAGCGGGTCTGGTCGCTTACGACGACCTTAAGGGCGAGGAGGAGTAGGATGAGCGCGCTCACCTATCAGCCAGCCGCGGGCCAGGGCCGTGCGTGGATTCGCCGCATCCGCCTCATCAACTGGCACGGCCACGAGAACGCCACGCTCGATGTGGTCGGCGACATGCTGGCTGTCATTGGCGAGAATGGCTCTGGCAAGTCGCTGATTCTCGATGCGATTGACTGGGCGCTCTTCCCCACCTCGGGCAAGGTCTTCAACGCGGCGGCGCGCGAGGGTGGGCGTGGCAGCAAGCGCACCCTGAGCAACACGATTCTGTTCTTCGATCCGCATGGCGTCGAGCGGCCCGACCACGGTTGGCGCCGCCAGCGCACGGTCGGCTATTGCGCGGTCGAGGTCGAGCATGAGGGCGAGGGGCGCTGGGTCTATGGCTCCGGCGCCGCCGCCACGCCGCAATCCGCCCACCCCTTCTACTACGCGCTGCCCGCCATGCTGGAGCAGGTCGCCTTCCTGGAGACTACGCCGCAGGGCCAGGCGCCCCTCCAGATGCAGGACTTCCGCGCGCGCAACGAGAGCTTCATCAGCGCGGGCGGCGCGGTCTACAACGCCAGCCAGGCCGAGGACTACAACCGCGTCGTGGCGCGACGGCTGCTCAACATCGAAGGCTCCGACTGGCAGCGGCGCTACGACGCGCTCTACGACGTGCTGCATCGCATGCTCGGACTGAAGGTGGACGACGCGCTGGTAGCCGATCCCAGCGGCGTTGTGCGTGAGTTCCTGCCGGTGGTGGACCGCCCGCACCTGGAGCGGCTGGTGGACGGCCTGGAGGGCATCCAGCGCATCCACCGCGACATCGAGGAGTATGGCAGGCTGCGCGCCACGCTGGCGGGCGTGGTCGAGGCGCGTGGCAAGTATCACGACGCCGCGCTGAAGCACGCCGCGCTGGTCTGGCTGCGCGCGGCCTGGGAGAGCGACGACGGCGCGAAGGCGCTGGCCGCCGCCGAGGAGCGCCAGCGCGAGGCGGAATCGAGCGCGCGCCAGGCCGAGGCCGCCGAGGAGACCGCCTATGGCGAGGAGAGCGCCGCGCGCCGCGAGCTGGAGTCACTCCAGCAGTTGCACCAGGGCGAGGTGATGCAGGCCGTCGCCCGCGCCAACGAGGGCTTGCAGGCGGCGCAATTCGAGCAGGATCGCGCGGCGCGTGAGCTGCGCGCGGCGGAAGATCGCCTCAAGCGCTCGGAATCATCCCTCGGCACGGCGCGCCAGTCCATGGAGCAGGAAGTGACGGGCGCGCGGGCGCGGCTGAAGGAGCTGCGCGGGCGTGGCGAGCGGGCGCTGGGCGCGCTTCCGCTGGCGCTGGCCGATGTCTGGGAGCAGGTGATGGCGCAGCCCGCCGAGCAATCGCTGGCCGATGCGCTGCACGCCGCGTGGGTCAGCGCCGACGCCGCGCTGGGCGGGCTGGAGCAGCACACCCAGCGTATCCGCGAGGCCACGGCGGAGCTGGCGACCACGCGGCAGACCGAGCGCGAGGCGCGCGCCCAGCACGACGCGGCCGCTCGCGCCATGCAATCCGCCCGGCAGGCGATGTGGGCGCGCTGGGACAAACTCTCGCAGCGCTGGCCCGAGGGACTGGGCCGCGCTCCCAGCGGCGAACCATCCACCATTGCGCTGCCACCGCTGGCCGACGCCTGCCGCCAGGCGTTGGAGGAGAGCCGCACGCTGGCGCGCGAGGCCGAGGGCCGCGCTGCCCGCCTGGAGGTCCGCGCGGGTGAGCTGGAGACGCGCATCGCCACGCTGGACACGGAGATCGGGCAGACGCAGACCGAGCCGATCCCGCCGCTCTCGCCCGCGCGCGAGCGGGCGCTGGCGCGGCTGCGCGAGGTGGATGCTGGCGTCGAGCCAGCCTATCGCCAGCTCGATCTGGCGCGCGAGGCGCTGCCCTGGGCCGACGCCATCGAGGGACTGCTCGAGCATACCGATACGCTGACGTTGCTGCTGCTCGGCGTGCCGGTGGAGCAGGCGCGCGCCTCCGCCCCGCGCGAGGTGGACTGGCACGCGCTGACGCCAGGCGGCGCGGGCAAGCCGCAGCGCGGCTCGCTGGCGCTGGCGCTTGTGACCAACTCCACCGATCTGCGCCGCCATCTGGATAGCGCCTTTGGCGCCGTGGCGTTGGCCCAGGAGCCAGCGCGTTCCGGCGACTATCTCTGCCCGGATGGCCGCTACCGGCTGGGTGACGTGACGGGCGTGATCCAGCCGCACAGCCGCTCGCAATCGCTGATCGGCGTGGTGCGCAGGCAGGCCGCCGCCGCCGCGCGCCGCGAGGAGTTGCAAGGCGAGCAGGCCGCCGCCCGTGAGGAGCTGGCCCAGGCGCGCGAGGCGCTGCGGCAGGAGCGCCAGAGCGCTCGCGCCGCCGAGACACGCGCCAACGCGCTGGCCGAGGTGGCCCACATGCTCGAAGAGGTCGAGCAGCGGCGCGGTGAGCTGCGCGGTCTGCGCGAGGCGGAGGAAGCGGCGTCGCTGCGGCTGGCGGCGGCGGGACGCGGTGTGGAGGACGCCGCGCGCGAGGAAGAAGACGCCCGCGCCCGCTGGGGCGATCTGACGCGCGACTATCCAGCGCTGGGGCAAGACTTCGCCAGCCTGGAGCGCGCCCGGCAGATGCTGGGACAGTCGCTGGCCGACGCCGAATCGCGCGCCGCCGAGACGCGCGGGCGGCTCAACCAGCTTGGCGTGCGACTGCGGTCGGCTGAGGAGACGCACAGCGCCGAGAGCGAGAGCTACGGCATGGCGCGCGCCTATCTCGATCAGTGCGATCACAAGGCGCAGGAGGCGCAGCGGCTGCTGAATGAGGCGCGTCAGGCGTTGCGCGCGGCAGGGCTGGAGAACTTCGAGGCGCGCATCACACAGCTCCAGCGGCGGCTCAAGCAGGCCGAGGAGCAGGCGCGCAAGGCGGGCGTGGCCAAGGGCATCGCCATCCACCAGCTCGACGCGGCGAAACAGGCGCGCGAGACGCAGGCGCAGGCCAGCGCGAAAGCCGCCAAAGCGCTGGAGCAGCGCAGCGCCGCCTTCGCCGCGCTGCTGAGCGCCGTCGCCGACAGCCTCGATCTGCCCGCCAACCAGGTGGATGATCCGGTGCGCTACGCCCGCCAGATGACCAAAGGCCGCGAGAATCGCGCGCGGCTGGAGGATGATCTGCCGCGCGCCTTCAGCCAGGCTGAGCGCGAGCAGGAGGGCTTCCTGGTCGCGGTGGCGGAATATCAGGCGCTGGTCGGCGCGGATGACCGCTTCGGGCTGCGTGCGCCCGCCAAGAGCGAGTTGGCGCTGGCTCCGCAGGGCTGGCTGATGGATGTCGCGCCGCGGCTGGAGGGCACGCGCGATATTCGCCTGCTGCTCACCTTCCTCGATACGACCATAGATCAGCTCCAGCAGACGCTCTCGCAGCGCGTCACGCGCGTCGTGCGCGACATCATCCTGGGCGAGGTCGTCAGCCATCTGGTGGAGCAGCTGCGCCGCGCGCAGAGCATCATCGAGGGGCTGAACGAGCGGCTGGTGACGGCGCGCTTCTTCGCCCGCAACACGCGCTTCGCCATGAAGCTCTCCGTCCGGCTGACGCGCCACCCCGACATCCCCTTCGACCATGTGGCCGTGGCGACCGCGCTGCTGGAGCACGGCCACGCCATGCCCGCCGGGGTGCAAGCGCAACTCACGCAGATCTTCGCCTCCTGGCTCGATGAACAGATGCGCGGACAGGCGCAGGCCTCGGTCGAGACGATTGTCGAGCATCTGGACTATCGCCGCTGGGTGGACATCTCGCTGCTGCACAGCGACGACCTCGATCCGCGCGTGCGCCCGTGGGATAGCGCCGTCTCGGGCTATGGCAGCGGCGGCGAGCAGCGCGTGCCGGTCTACGTGCTGCTGCTGACAGCCGCCGCCATGCAGTTCGCCGTCTCGAACGCGCCGCTGCGCCTGCTGATGCACGACGAGGCCTTCGCGCGCATGGACCAGCGCAACGCCGACCTCGTGATCCGCTTCGCGCAGCAGCTTGGCATGGGCCTGGTGATCGCCAGCCCGAATCTCGATCTCTTCACCGAGGGCGTCAAATATGCCACCGCCTATCGCCTGCGCCAGCTCCCCAATGGGCTGATCGCGCGCGAGGCGCTGCACCTGCGCGCCGTGGCCGAGGAGGGCGAAGAGGTCGAAGCGGAGGCCGAGTAGCGCTGAGGAGGCAGCCGAACGATGATCGCTCGCGGATGGCGCCTGCTGGCGTTCTGGCTGTCACTCTGGCTGGCGCTCGCGTGGGGGCTGGCCGGGTGCGCGCAGGCCAGCATCCCCATCCCGCGCGCTACGCTGGCGTCGGCGCCGACAGCAGCCAGCGGAGCGAGCGGGCTGCGCGTGATCGTGCGCATGAACTGTCCGGGGAACTTGAACTGCGGCGTCTTCAGCACGGCATTCTCACAGACGATGTCGGCGCTGGTCGAGCGTGCGCGGCGTGGGCTGGGCGACGTGGACGCCACGGCGACCGCGCTAAGCGACGGCGACATCCAGATTGACCTGCCGGGCTATGCCGATCGGCAGCTCGCGGTGAGTGCGCTGACCGCGCAGGGAGCGGTGCGATTCATAGACACCAGCGGAACTCCGCTCGCGGTGGGAACGAAGGTCGCCGCCAATCAATATCCCGTACTCTTCACGGGCGCACAGATCGCCCCATCATCGGTGCAGGCGACGCTCGACCAGAACAACCAGCCAATCGTGATCTTCGAGTTCCAGGGCAACGCGCGCACCGAGTTCGCGACTTACACCCGCGACAATCAGGGCAGCTACCTGACCATCACGCTCGACAATGTGGTGATCGAGTCGGCGCAGATCCAGAGCGAGATTGACAGCCAGGGCGAGATTACTGGCTCCAAGACCATGACCGATGCGGAGGCGCTGGCCGTCGAACTGAGGTCGGTTCCGCTGCCCGATCGAGTCAGCCTCGTCAGCGCCGAATCCTACAGCGGATAGAGCCAGCGGATAGAGCGCCGCCCACTGCTACACAAACCACGGCGCTTGTTATGCGAAACCCCCAGCAAGCATAAGGAATGCTTATAGGCGCTCGGCAGAAATGCCTGCGAAGTGGCTGCGCGCCCCACTTTGTCGTGTCTAACGATCCGGCGGAAATCACCAAGCAGAGGGCTTGACAAGGCCATCAGCGCCAGTATACTTGCTCGTGGCTTTGTCAAATCCAATTTCAACGAGTTTATCATGTTGGGACAGTTCTCTTGTTGGCGGCGCCAGGGCGCTGGAGAGCAGCCGTGGGCAAGGAACTGTCATCGCGCCACCCCTACCATCGCAGCCATCGCAGCCATCGCAGCGCTACCACCATCGCAGCCATCGGGCGCTCAACCCCGCACACCTACCCGCGCCGCGCGGGCGACAGACGACTCTTGGCTCTCTCCGCCAGACGCGCGGGATAGGAAGCGCGTGTTGAGAGATCGCACGACTAGCTGGGCCAGGCATCCAGCGGCGCTGGGGGCGTCGCTGGAAAGATAGAACCCTGGGATGACGCCAGCAACGAAGCTGGCAACGTCACCGAAAGTGGGAGGATTATTCCACCATGCACCGGCGTCGTCTATCCATGGCGGTGACCGCGGCCGTCGCCGCGGCATTGCTCGCCACCACTGCCCTGGTGGGTGTGGTGAGCCTCGCGCCCAATGCGGCGCATGCGTCGGGCGGCCCCGTCCAGCACGGCGCGAAGGTCACGCACGACTCGCACCATGACCTCTCGATTCCGCTGCGCGATGTCGTGGGGACACCTACGCCACCCGGCGCGGCCCACGAGGCCGATGTGCCGATCAGAATGCCAGCGCTGCGCCATGGGGCAAGCAATCATCTCTCGGCTCCTGTGCAGGGCGCAGTCTCGCAGGCCGCGCCTGCCGCGTCCAACAATTTCGACGGCGTAGGCAACGGCTTTAGCGGCCCCAACGGTACATTCACCGTCAACTCGGCTCCACCCGACACCAACGGCACAGTCGGCCCGCAAGACTATGTGCAGACCGTCAACACCGATTTCGCGGTCTTCAACAAGGATCCCAGCCGTGGCGCGGTTGGCTCAGTGCGCTATGGTCCCGTCACGATCAACACGCTGTGGAACAGCTTCGGCGGGCTGTGCCAGACCGATAACGACGGCGATCCAACGGTGGTCTATGACCAGATCGCCAATCGCTGGGTTATCAGCCAGTTCGCGGTGACGGGGGCGACCTCCACGTGGTACGAGTGCGTCGCGGTCTCCACGACCAGCGACCCCACCGGCACGTGGTATCGCTACTCCTTCCCCTATACCGCCTTCCCCGACTACCCGAAGATGGCCGTCTGGCCTGATGGGTACTACGAGACGTACAACCTCTTCAACGGCAGCACCAATGCCTTCATGGGCGCGGAAGTCTGCGCCTTCAACCGCTCTGCCATGCTGACTGGCGCGGCGGCCACCCAGCAGTGCTTCACTACCAGCAGCAGCTACGGCGGTCTGCTGCCCTCCAACCTGGATGGCTCGACACTGCCGCCGAGCGGCTCACCCAACTACATCCTCGCGCTGGATACGTCCACCAGCCTGGCCTTCTGGAAGTTCCATGTTGACTGGACGACGCCGGGCAACTCAACGTTCACTGGCCCGTCGAGCATCGCCGTGGCGTCCTACGCCGAGGCGTGCGGCGGCGGAACCTGCATCCCGCAGTCGGGGACCACCCAGCAACTCGACTCGCTGGCCGACCGCGTCATGTACCGCCTCTCCTATCATAACTTCGGCAGCTACGAGTCGCTGTTGGTCGATCATGCCATCACCTCTGGCAGTTCGGTCGGCATGCGCTGGTATGAAATTCGCGGCCCCAGCTCCAGCCCGTCGGTCTATCAGGAAGGCACGTATGCTCCAGATTCCAGCTACCGATGGATGGGCAGCATCGCGCAGGATCAGTCTGGCGACATCGCGATGGGCTACAGCGTGTCGAGCAGCTCGCTGCACCCAGGCATCAGCTACACCGGGCGCCTGGTGACTGATCCGCTCAACACCATGCCGCAAGGCGAGACCAGCCTGATCGTGGGCGCTGGCTCGCAGACCGGCCAGAACCTGAGCCGCTGGGGCGACTACAGCGCCATGACAGTGGATCCGTCCGACGGCTGTACGTTCTGGTACACCAACGAGTACATCCCGTCAAACGGCGCCTTCAACTGGAAGACGCGCATCGGCTCGTTCAAGTTCAGCAGTTGCGGCGGCTCGACCCCGACCCCGACGCCGACCACCCAGCCGCCGACGCCCACGCCGACCAGCGCGCCTGGCACGCCGACGCCTACACCAGTGCCGCCAACTCCGACGCCAGTCCCGCCCACGCCTACGCCGATCCCGCCCACGCCCACACCTCCGCCCAGCGGTGGCGTGACCAATGGCGGCTTCGAGACGGGCAGTTTCAGCGGCTGGACGACCTCCGGCCAAGCGACTTCGATCAGCACGACCGCGCACAGCGGCTCATATAGCGGCATGGCTGGCTCGACCGCGCCGACCAATGGCGATAGCTCGATCAGCCAGACC
>JAICVT010000456.1 GCA_025935235.1 Ktedonobacterales bacterium
CAACTGCGCAAGCGCGATCTCGACGCGCTAATGACGCAGGTCGAGACGCCGCTGGTCCCCGTACTGGCGCGCATGGAGACGGCGGGCTTCCTGCTCGATCCCGACTTCCTGCGGCGGCTCGGCGCCGACCTGGATGGTCAGTTACGCGCGCTGGAGGCCGACATCTACGACGCGGTTGGCCACCAGTTCAACATCAACTCCACCAAGCAGCTTGGCGACGTGCTGTTCTCCGAGCTGAAGCTGCCCGCCAGCCGCCGCACCAAGACCGGCTACTCAGTGGACGCTGAGTCGCTTGAGAGTCTGCGCGGCATGCACGCCGCCGTGGACAACCTGCTGGAGTTTCGCCAGCTCTCCAAGCTCAAATCCACCTATGTGGATGGCCTGCTGGAGCTGATGGATCCCGTCACGCACCGCGTGCATACCTCGTTCAGCCAGACTATCGCCAGCACCGGACGGCTCAGCTCATCGAATCCGAACCTGCAAAATATTCCGGTGCGGACGGAGGTCGGCAGGCGCATCCGGCAGGCGTTCCTGGCTGATCCGGGCAGTCAATTGCTAGCCGCCGACTACTCGCAGATCGAGCTGCGCATTCTGGCGCACATCACCCACGAGCCTGCGCTGGTGGATGCGTTCGAGCGCGACGAAGATATCCACTCGGCGACTGCCGCGCAACTCTTCAAGGTCCCGCTGGATGAGATCACGCCTGACCAGCGGCGGCTCGCCAAGACGGTCAACTTCGCCGTGCTGTATGGTCAATCGGCGTTCGGCCTGGCGCGCGTGACGGGCATGAGTAACAGCGAGGCGGCCGAGTTCATTCGCAACTATGACAAGACCTTCCCGCTGGTGCGCAAGTATACCGAGGATACGCTCTTCCAGGCGCGCACGCAGGGCTATGTGCAGACGCTACTCGGTCGCAAGCGTTTCCTGCCCGATTTCAGTAGCTTGCAGCTCTCGCAGCGCCAGGCGGCCGAGCGCGAGGCGGTCAATATGCCGATTCAAGGCACCAACGCCGATATGATCAAGATTGCCATGAACCACCTCGACGCGGCGCTACGCTCGCGTGGGCTGGGCGCGCACATGATCTTGCAGGTCCATGATGAGCTGGTGCTGGAGACTCCAGACGCGGAGATGGGCGAAGTGGCCGAGCTGGTGAGCGCCTGCATGGTCGGCGCGCTGGAGCTGAGTGTGCCGGTGAAGGTCGAGATGAAAGCTGGTCGCAACTGGTACGAGGTGCGCCCGCTGCGCCTCAGCTAACGAAGAGTCGACTCCCCCTCTCCTCGGGGAAGAGGGGGGTGGGGGGCGAACTCGCTACCGAATCCGGCGGTAGGGCATCGTCGGCTGTTGGTCCACCGCGTCGAAACCGTCACGTTCGCGCGCTTCCTTATCGTGCTTGAGATGACGGTAGATGTACAGCCCGACAGCGACCAGGAACAGCACGATGATGACGACATCCAGCCCGTGGAAGACGGTACTCAGTTCGCCGATCTTCTGATAGAGCGCGGGTCCGAAGGCCCAGCCGATGTAGGCCAGCACGAACGACCACGGCAGCGAACCAAGGAATGTGTAGAGCATGAACTTGCCGAAGTTCATGCGCGAGACACCTGCGGGCAGCGAGATGTAGGTGCGGACGACCGGCAGCAGGCGCGAGAAGAAGGCGACAGGCGAGCCAAACCGCGAGAACCAGCGATCAGCGCGGTCTGAGTCGGCTTTCGAGATCAGAATGTAGCGCCCGTAGCGCAGCAACAAGGGCCGACCGCCAACCGCGCCGATGCCATAGGCCACCGCCGAGCCGAGCAGGCATCCGACGGCGCCCGCCAGCGCCACGCCGACCAGCGAGAGCCGCCCTGTCGCAGTGGCCGCGTTCGTCGCCACGAAGAAGCCCGCCAGTGGCATCACGATCTCGCTGGGCAGCGGAATGCAGCAGCTCTCAATCGCCATCGCCAAGATGATTCCGAGGTATCCCGTCGAGGCATACCACTGGCCAATCAGATTGAGAAGCGTTTCCTCGATTGACGACGCGATTACCACGTGCACCTGCTGTCGCTCCCTTTCACGCGCTACGCCTGACCAGTCACACGAGCTTCCTCTACGTTGACCATACGGACTAAGCGCTCCGGCCCCGTCGAATAGTGACGCCGTGCGCGAGCAATCACCTGGAATCAGCAGAAATGGCGCCGCCGTGAGCGTAGCATAGCGCGCGAAACGCGGCAAGCGAGGCGCCCAATTGTCGCATCATGCGCAGTGGGCGCCTCGCTCGCGGGGAGCGAGGTTGGCAGTCAGAGAAGTTGAGTAGGGAGCGCGCCAGGAGCCAGATTAGCAGCGGCGATAGACCGCAATGACCTTGCCCTGCACCTTCCACTCGCGATCCCACTCCTTGGCATCAATCAGGATCGGATCCATCGTGGAGTTGGCGGGCTGGAGGCGCACATGGCCATGCTCTTGATAGAACCGCTTGAGCGTCGCGGCGCCACCATCAGTCACCGCGTCAACATGGGTCGCGACCACGATATCGCCATCGTCAATGTGCGCGCCTGAATCAATCAGCACGAAGTCACCATTGGCGATGTGGTCGTCAATCATCGAGTTGCCCTTGACTTCCAGCATGTAGGCATGGCCCGTGATGCGCTCGTTCAGGTCAATCGTTTCGACTTCGGTATCGGAGTAGTAGTCGAGCGGAACGCCAGCGGCGATGGCGCCGATCACGCGCACGCCGGTCGCGGGCGCGTCGGTCAGCCGGATGCCACGGCTCTTGCCATGCACGCGGATGATGTATCCCTTGCGCTCCAGGGCGGTCAGGTGGTGGTCAATATGCCCCGTCGAGCGAATGCCTACCGCCTGCCCGATCTCGCGGTTCGTCGGTGGCCAGCCCTCCTGGCGGAGGTACTGGAGAATGAAGTTGTAAATGCGCGCCTGCGGCTCGCTCAACCTGCTATCCATCGGCTCTGCTCCCTGGAGTCCCGTCAACTCACCTGCTGATGCTGTGTCAGGCGATCATTGCCGAAATCACGCGCCAGCGATTGATATGGAACTGTCGTTCTACAGTGTAGCAGCACGGCTGGCGATATGTCAATG
>JAICVT010000197.1 GCA_025935235.1 Ktedonobacterales bacterium
GCCGCCCTGGCCGATGGCGCCCGCAAGGGCGGACTCGACTTCTAGGCGCGAGGAGATCGGAAGATTCATGCCGAAGATTGATGCAACGCGGCTCGACCTGCAAGAAACGGTCGTCCAGGTCGCTCGCGTCTCGAAAGTAGTCAAGGGTGGGCGCCGGTTCAGCTTCCGGGCGCTCGTCGTGGTCGGCGACCGCGCTGGCCATGTGGGCGTGGGCATCGGGAAGGCCGCCGAGGTCCCCGAGGCGATTCGCAAGGGCGTGGAGGATGCCAAGAAGCGCGTGATCGAAGCGCCGCTGCTCGGCACGACCATCCCCTTTGAGTCGCGCGGTCGCTTCTCGGCGTCTGAGGTGCTGCTGCGCCCGGCCGCGCCCGGCACTGGCGTGATCGCTGGTGGCGCGGTGCGCGCGGTGGTCGAGGCGGTCGGCATCCACGACATTCTCTCGAAGTCGCTGGGTAGCTCGAACGCGCTCAACACTGTGATGGCGACGATTGAGTGCCTGCGCGGCCTGCGCTCGTATGACGCCGAGGCTGCGCGCCGTGGCCGCAGCGTGCGCGATCTGGTCGGCCCGCGCCAGGCCGCGCGCATCGCCGAGGCCGCTGCTGCTGCCGCCGCCGCCGCTCCCATCGAGCGGGTGGAGCGCGAGGACCGTGGCGACCGACGTGGCCCAGGCGGCGACCGGGGTGGACGCCGTGGCGACCGCAATGATCGCGGCGGTCCGGGTGGTCCGGGCGGCCCTGGGCGCGGTGGTCCGGGCGGCCCCGGACGCGGCGGCCCCGGCGGCCCTGGGCGTGGTGGCCCGCGCCGACCGGGCGGTGGCCCGCGCCGGTAGGTGAGATGACGCGAGAATGAGCACGCCGTGGCGGTGGAGCGCTGCCACGGCGTGTCTGGAGCGACGACAATGGCGAAAATCCGCATAACGTATACGAAGAGCGTCATCGGCTATAACGCGAAGCAGAAAGCGACAGTCGAGGCGCTGGGCCTGCGCCGCCTCCACCAGTCGGTGGTGCATGAAGATTCCCCGGTCATCCTGGGGATGATCAACAAGGTGTCGCATCTGGTGCGTGTTGAACCCGTCGAGGCGACCGAGGAGGCGACCAAGTGAAGCTCTCTGATCTGCGCGCTCCCGAGGGCGCGCGCAAGTCGCGCAAGCGGCTGGGTCGCGGTCACGGCTCCGGGCGCATGAAGACCTCTGGTCGCGGCCAGAAGGGTCAGAAGGCGCGCACGGGACACAGCAGCATCCCGGCGTACTTCGAGGGCGGCCAGAACCGCTTCTCGCAGCGCATGCCGTATCTGGGCGGCTTCAAGAACCCGTTCAAGAAGGTCTACACCATCGTCAATCTGCGCGACCTCAGCACGCTCTACGCGGCTAATGAGGAGGTCAACGCCCGGACGCTGATCGCCAAGGGCTTCATCCGCCCCGGCGACGAGAAGCAGATGGTGAAGGTGCTAGGCGTGGGCAAACTGGAGCACGCGCTCAAGGTGACGGCCAACAAAGTCTCGGAGTCTGCCCGCCAGCAGATCGAGGCGGCGGGTGGCACGGTCACGCTGATCGCGCCGCCAGAGCGCAAGCAGACCAAGCGCTCAGGCAAGCCATCGGAGTACGAAGCAAAGAAGCGCTAGCGCCGTGTGCGCCCGCAACATGGCCGTGTCCGCTGCGTGAGAGTCCTGTTACCCTCGCGTCGCGGACACGGTTAGTGTATATTGAGCGCGTATGGGTAGTTAGATGGAGTAGTGATACTCCAGCAAGCGATTTCCTCCTGGCGACGGCCCTGGCGAAAGCCCCCTGGCGTCTGCTGGCGTGTACTGGAGGCGAGCATGTGGAACCGGCTCCGCAGCATGTGGACAGTGCCGGATCTGCGCAAGAAGATCCTGTTTACACTGGGTATGCTGCTGGTGTTCCGCGTCATGGCCTATGTGCCTGTGCCGGGCATTGATCCCAAGAGCCTGAGCAGCATCATCAACAAGAGCAGCAACCTGCAGCAATTCTATGGGCTGCTCGATGCCTTCTCCGGCGGCTCCTTCAAGAACTTCTCCGTCGTGGCGCTGGGTGTCTACCCCTACATCACCGCCAGCATCGTCGTGCAACTGCTCCAGGGCATCATTCCACGGCTGGGTGAGCTGAGCCGCGAGGGTGAGGCCGGGCAGAACCGCCTCTCGCAGATCACACGCTACATCACTGTGCCGCTGGCGCTACTCCAGGCCTTCAGCCAGATGGCGATTCTGGTGAACCTGGGCGCCGTGCCGTCGAGTCAGTTCAATCTCTTCAACGGCGCGACGGTCGTGCCGACGCTGGCCACCATGATTACCCTGACCGCCGGCACGATGTTCCTCGTCTGGATCGGTGAGCTGATTACCGAGAATGGCGTGGGCAACGGCATCTCGCTCATCATCTTCGCCAATATCGTCGCTAGCCTGCCGCAAACGATTGGCCAGACGCTGGTCAGCACCAGCGGCACGGGCGCGGGCATTGATAACGGCGGCCTGCTGACGATTGGCTTCACCATCGCGCTGGCGCTGGCGATGACCTATGTGATGGTGATCGTCTATCTGGCCCAGCGGCGTGTCAGCGTGCGCTACCCGACCAAGCGCAGCTTCTACACAGGCTATCGCGCTAGCGAAGACACGACCTATATCCCGCTTCAGGTCAACAGCGCGGGCATGATCCCGCTTATCTTCGCCAGCTCGATCCTGCTCTTACCCGTCGTCATCGCGAACTTCGTGGCCTACAGCTCGAACAAGGCCATCTCGAACTTCTTCAGTGGCGTGCGGGTCTGGCTGGATAGCTCGAACTGGTATTACTGGGTGATCTACGGCGTGCTGGTCTTCGCCTTCACCTACTTCTACGCCATCGTGATCTGGCAGCAGCAGAACACGGCAGAGAACTTGCAGAAGCAGGGCGCGTTCATTCCGGGCATCCGGCCAGGGCCGAGCACCGAGGAACACCTCTACAACATTCTGAAGCGCATCACACTGGGCGGCGCGATCTTCCTGGGCATCGTCTCGATTGCTCCGGCGCTGCTGAGCACCAACCAGAGTAATCAGGTCATCCAGGCGGCTTCGCTGCTAATCGTGGTCGGCGTCGTGCTCGACACCGTCAAGCAGATCGAGGCGCAGATGGTCATGCGCAACTACTCAGGCTTCCTGAGCTAGCGCGCCGCGCTGGCCCCCACCCCAACCCCTCCCCCGCCTGACGGCGGGAGAGGGGCTTTCGGTTTCTCGGCATGCAAGCGCTGCGGCGGGAGAGGGCATTCGGTTGTCTTGCTGCGTTGGCTGCGCCGTGTAGCGTCCTGTAGCTCCCCTCTCCCGCAAAGCGGGGGAGGGGCTGGGGGTGGGGGCGAGCCGCGAAGACTCCGTATATCCCCCTACCTACCGCCGTGCGCTTCGGCGTAGAATGACGATGGCATGCCCCGCGTGCTGTGAGGAATCGCGACCAGCGTTGGCTGCGCAAAAGACTCCGCCACATCGGCGTGGTGGGATGGGCGTCCGGGCTGTGATATGGCGCCGGGCGCGCAACGAGGAGATTTCCGTGAACATCATCATGATCGGCGCCCAGGGGAGCGGCAAAGGCACTCAGGCGGAGGCGCTGGAGCGCGAGCTGGGCCTGACGCCCTGCGCTAGCGGCGACCTGCTGCGCGACCATATCGCTCGCGGCACACCGCTCGGCCAGGAGGCCAGGCCCTATTATGAGCGTGGCGACCTCGTCCCCGATGGCCTGGTCATCCAGATGATCCTCGACTTCATCCGGTCGAGCGGCGGGCGCGGCATCACGCTGGATGGCTTCCCACGCACCACGCCGCAGGCTGAGGCGCTCGACGCCGCCCTGCGGCAGATGGGGCAGCGGATCGCGCGTGTGCTCTATCTGGAGGCGCCGCGCGCGCTGCTGCTCGACCGCCTCAGCGGGCGCTACATCTGCCGCGCGCATGGCCACGTCTGGAACATCAAGACCCGGCCACCGCGCACACCCGGCATATGCGATTATGATGAAAGCGAATTGTATCAGCGCAGCGACGACACCCCAGAGAAGATCGCGCATCGGCTCGACATCTTCTTCAGCGAGACGATCAAGCTGCTCGACTACTACAGCGCGCAGCACAAAGTGACGCGCATTGATGGCGCGCAGCCGATCGAGGTGGTGACCGCCGCCGTGCTGGCGGCGGTGCGCGGCTGACGAGCGGACGCGGGAAGGCGCATATGACGATCCACTATCGCAGCAAAACGGAGATCGAGGGCATCCGCCGGGCGGGCCTAGTCGTGATGGAGATTCTGGAGGTCTTGCGCGCGGCCACGCGGCCCGGCGTAACCACTGGCGAGCTGGACGCCCTGGCCGTGCGTGAGCTGGCCCGCCGTGGAGCAACCTCGAACTTCAAGGGCTACAGCCCCGCCAGAGGAACACCTCCCTTTGCTGGTGTCATCTGCGCCTCGGTCAATGAGCAGGTGGTGCATGGCATCCCCGGCAAGCGTGCGCTGAAGGATGGCGACATCATCGCGCTCGACTTCGGCGCCATCGTGGATGGTTGGCACGGCGACTCTGCCATCACCGTGCCAGTCGGCCACATCTCGCCCGAGGCCGAACGCCTGCTGCGCGTGACGCAGGAGGCGCTGTGGAAGGGCATTGGCGCCGCGAAGCCAGGCGCGCGGGTCTACGACATCACCCGCGCCGTGCAGTCCTATGTGGAGGGGCAGGGCTTCGCGCTGGTGGAGCACTACGGCGGCCACGGCATCGGACGCGAGCTGCACGAGGACCCCTTCATCCCCAACGCGATGGAGCAGGGCATCCCCAATCCGCCGCTGCGGCCAGGGATGGTCGTCTGCATCGAGCCGATGGTGAGTATCGGGTCGCCGCGCACACGCACATTGAGCGATAAGTGGACCGTCTCGACGGCGGACAACAGCCTCTCGGCGCATTTCGAGCATACGGTGGCCATCACCAGCGGCGAGCCGCTCGTGCTGACGAGCCTGGCCAGCGCGAGCGTTGGCGGCTAACGCCTCGCGGTGTGACGTATAGTATAGTCATCCACACCGCACGGCGCAGCGCATCAGTGGCTGGCGTTTCCCCGCGCCGCTCGTCGCGGTTGGTGGCCGTTCGCGTCGTATCTGGCCGTTTGTAGCCATGCGTAGCCTTTCGTAGATGGATGTCGTTCCGTTGAAGGCCGCAGTGAAGTGGCCCGCAGCAGTGCGCCTCAGCGCCAGAGGAGTCGCCTTATGGAACTGTCCCTCACCCCGCTCGATTTCTTGCAGCGCGCCCGTCTGATCTATCCCAACCGCGAGGCGGTGGTGGATGGCGACCTGCGCCTGACCTACGGCCAGTTCGCCGACCGCTGCGACCGCTGGTCGTCTGTCTTGCAGCAGCGGCTCGGCGTCAAGGGCGGCGACCGCATCGCCTACATCGCGCCCAATACGCATGCGCAGCTCGAGAGCTTCTACGCCGTCCCTCAGCTCGCGGCGACGCTGGTGCCGATCAACTATCGTCTGACGCCCGATGACTTCGCCTACATCATCAACCACTCCGGCTCGACGGTCGTCTGCGCGCACAGCGACCAGCTCGACGCGGTGGATGGCATCCGCTCGCAGATCCCCAATGTGCGGCACTACGTAGCGCTGGAGGGCGCGTGCGATGGCTGGCTCGACTACGAGACGCTGCTGGCCAATGCCTCGCCCAGCTTCACCAAGCCCGACATCCCGGAGAGCGGCCTGCTGACGATCAACTACACCAGCGGCACCACCTCGCGCCCCAAGGGCGTGATGATTACCCACCGCAACGCCTACATGAACACCGTCGGCACGCTGATCCACGCGCACATGTCGCCTGCCGATGTCTACCTGTGGACGCTGCCGATGTTCCACGCCAACGGCTGGACGTTCACCTGGACGGTCACGGCGGCGGGAGCCAAGCACATCTGTCTGCGCAAGATTGATCCGGCGACGCTGTTCGACACGATCAACGACGAGGGCGTGACGATGCTCTGCGCCGCGCCCACCGTGCTGATCAGCATCGCTAACGCGCCAGACGAGGCGCGAGCCAAGGCCAGGCCCGGCGTGCGTGTGCTGACGGCGGGCGCGCCTCCGGCGGCGGCCACCATCGAGCGCATCGAGGGCGAGCTGGGCTGGGAGATCACGCAGGTCTACGGCCTGACCGAGACGGCGCCATTCATCACGATCTGCGAGCCGCTGCCTGAGCATGCTCAGCTCTCGATGCGCGAGCGCGCCATCATCAAGGCGCGCCAGGGCGTGGCGCTCTCGACTTCCGGCGATATTGACGTGGTAGATGACCGGATGCGCCCGGTGCCACACGATGGCGAGACGATTGGCGAGATCGTGGCGCGCGGCAATGTTATCATGCGCGGCTACTACAATGATCCAGAGGCGACCGCCAAGGCCTTCGCGGGCGGCTGGTTCCACACCGGCGACGCGGCGGTGATCCATCCTGATGGCTATATCGAGATTCGCGACCGCATCAAGGATGTCATCATCAGCGGCGGCGAGAACATCTCCAGCATCGAGGTGGAGGGCGCGCTGCTGCGGCATCCTGCCGTGCAGGAGGTGGCCGTGGTCGGCATGCCCGACGAGCAGTGGGGCGAGGCGCCGCACGCCTTCGTGGTGGTGTCGCCCGGCGCGACCGTGACCGCTGAGGAGCTGAATCAGCACGCGCGCGACAACCTGGCGCACTTCAAGGCGCCGAAGGAGTATCACTTCGTCAGCGAGCTGCCCAAGACGGCGACTGGCAAGATCCAGAAGTTCGTGCTGCGCGGCGGGCGGGCGGCCATCGCGACGCAGTAGAGTGGACCTCTCTCCCCTAACTCCCTCCCCTGCGACTGACTTCAGGACGGTTTTGGACAGGGAGCATGGGAAATGAGGTAGAGGTCAAAGGTGACCTGGATGCGCTGGTTGGTGGCGTCGCAGCGCCGGAGCCAGCGCAGCCTCGATTGGGAGACACTAGAGCAACTTACGAAAAGCGGAGACAGGCATGAGATGTGCGGAGGGAACTGCCTATGCGTGCCTATTCGAGTGACCTGAAAGAACGCTTGGTGCGCGCGGTGGCCGAGGGTCAGCCCATGCGAGAAGCCGCGCGCCGCTTTGGCGTGGCCGTGACGACCGTCAAACGGGCGGTCGTGCAACAGCGTGAGACGGGTGCGCTGGAACGCAAGCCGATCCCGGGTCGTCCGCGCACGATCCGGGGTGAGCAGGAGGCGCTGCTGCGGGCGCGGTTGGAAGCGGCCCCCGAGGCGACCGTGCTGGAACACTGCGCGTGGTGGGCCGAGCAGTATGGGCAGACCTTGGGTGAGGTGGCGATGTGGCGAGCCATTCACCGCTTGGGCTGGACGCACAAGAAAAAACGGTGGCAGCCAGCGAACGCAACGAGGCAGCACGCACTGCCTGGCGCGCCGCTGTAGCCACCCACGACCCGCACCAGTTGGTCTTTGTGGATGAAAGCAGTACCCACACCTCTCTGCTGCGTCTCTACGGCTGGGCGCCCCATGACCAGCGGGCGTCGGGGTCGGCGCCGCGCAACCACGGTCACAACACCACGCTGGTGGCGACGCTCACGCCTGACGGCTTGCAGGAACCTTGGTTGCTGGTCGAGCGAGCCATGAACACGGACACCTTTGAATGGTATATCCGCGACCAGTTAGCCCCACGCCTGCGACCGGGGCAAATCGTCGTGATGGACAATCTGAGCGCGCATAAGGCCGCCCGCATCCGGGAGGCGCTGGTCGCGCGCGGGTGCGATGTCCTCTTCCTCCCGCCCTACTCCCCGGATTTCAACCCGATTGAGCAGGCGTTCTCCAAGCTCAAGGCACTCCTGCGTGGCCTGGGCGCCCGCACGCTGGACGCGCTTCAAGAGGCCGTGCGCCTGGCCGTCGCTGTCATTACCTCTGCCGATGCCGCCGCGTGGTATGCCCATGCCGGCTTCCCCTTACCTGCTCAACCTATCTGAAAGTTGCTCTAGAGCAGCGGCGCGACCGTCCCTCCAGCAGCGCGCGGCGGCCACGCCGCAGCACACGCTGCCCAGCCCCAGCATCCACAGCGTCGCCATCGCCCGCCTCCGCTACGTCTACGATAGACGTAGCGGAGGCGGGCGAGGTTTTCAGCGGCGCGAATTCGCTCACCGACCACGCTCACCCGATGATGAACTTGCCGATCACGCCCGCCGAGCTGAGGACGCCGATCACCGTCAGCATGGCAATCGCTACCAGCGCGC
>JAICVT010000418.1 GCA_025935235.1 Ktedonobacterales bacterium
AGTCGCGCCAGCCCGCGATAGTGCTGCTCGGCCAGAATCTCGGTCGGGGCCAGCAGCGCGCCCTGGTAGCCATTGGCGGCGGCGGCCAACAGCGCGGCGGCGGCCACCACCGTCTTGCCAGAGCCGACATCGCCCTGCAGCAGGCGACTCATCGGCTTGACGGTCGCCAGATCGGCCAGAATCTCGCGAATCGCGCGGCGCTGCGCCCCGGTGAAGCGGAAGGGCAGCGTGGCCTCGAAGCAGGTCGCCGTCAGCGGCCAGAGTCCCGTCTGCGGCGGCAGCGCCCCGGCGGCGCTTAGCGCATCGTCGGGCGGCGCATCTGGCTCATCGAAGATCAGCGCGAGCGGCGCGGGCAACGCGGGCGCGGGCGGGCCATCCTGCCAGTTGGCGCGGCGCGTCAGCATGCCAAGCTGGATCAGGAAGAGTTCGTCGAAGGCCAGGCGGCGCTGGGCGGCGCTCAGCTCGTCGTAGCCATCGGGGAAGTGCATCTGCGCGACGGCCTCGGGCAGCGGCTCCAGATGGGCGTGGGCGCGCACGGCGGCGGGCAGGTGATCGGCGATGAACGGCGCGCAGTGATCAACCGCCCACTTGGCGAATTTGCGCATCGCCTTGGGGTTCAACCCCTCGGTCAGCGGGTAGACCGGTGTGAGCCGTCCGGTGTTGATCAGGTCGCCCTGCTCAGGCAGCTCATGGCTGCGCACGCTGAACTGCACACTATTGCCGAAGCGCTGCTTGACGCCGGTCATCACGATGTGCGAGCCAGGCGTGAGCTGTTTCTGCAGATACTGCTGATTGAACCAGATCGCGCGCACGGCGCCCGTCTCATCCGAGATGCGCGCGACGGTGCGGGTACGTGGGCCGTTACGCTTGGTCTCGACCTCCCAGATCAGTCCCATCACCGTGCAGACCTCGTCGAAGGGCGCCTGATTGATCTTGATGAGCTTGCTGTAGTCGCGATGCTCGCGCGGGAAGGTGAAGAGCAGGTCGCGCACGGTCTCGATGCCCAGCCGCCCCAGCCGCATCGCCTGTGTCTGCCCGACACCGGGGATGCTGGTGACGGGCGCCTCCAGCAGATAGGCGTCTTCCGGGCGCGGCGGGCGCGTGCTGGCGGTGGATGTGCGGCGCAGTTCGAGCGGCTTGGCTGGTGGCGCGGCCAGCGGCCACTCGCCCTCGCGCACCGGCGGCGCTGGCCGCACGGGACGCATCGTGCGTGGTGGGCGCGGCGCCGGCCCTGCGGCTGGCTGCTTTAGCGCCGTTGGCTGCGGGTTGGGGCGCACAGGCGTCGGCGTGGTGGTAGCGTGGGTCGCGCCATCGAGCAGGGCGAGCGCCGCGCGCACCCGCGCCGTGCGCTGCATTGGGTCGAGCGCGTGGTAGCCGCCGAGCTGACGGGTCATTGCCTGCGCCAGCCCGCCGCCTGATTCGCCAGCATTGCCCGCATCCCCCGTCGCCGCCGCCCAGTCCGCCGCCCAGCGCGCCAGAAACGACTCGATGCCGCCGGGCCGCACCACGGCGTCCTCGTGGCCGCGCCGCTGCTCCTGCTGGAGGATGCGCCGCGCCCGCTCGATGAGCGCCTGGGCGTCTGGCCCCGGCGCCTGCGGCTCTCGCATGCCCAAATCCTCCTGAGGAACAGCGCCCCATGACCCCTCTGCCACAGGGAGAAGAGGAGCAGGAGCGACCACCTGTTCTATTCTTCGCTCCAGATGAGTATAGCCCAGATCAGCGCTCGTCTCCAATCAGGCGGCGCGAGTGGGCTAGCGCGTGCCAACTCAAATGAAGATGTTCCCGAGGGCAGGCTGACCTGAGCCGTTCCCGCCAATGAACATGTTCCCGAGCGCGTGCGGTCACACCCTTCCTGGCGACCTGGGCGAAGGGCAGCCGCTGGGGTGAGTGTGATAACCCCGAACCGCGCCAGGTGGCGCGCCGTCTCCGCAAGCGCTGGCGCCAGCCGTTCCGCACAGAGCTAGTCCAGACTCGCCCACACCGTGACCACCACCTGCTCCACCTCCGCGCCATACATCCGTCCCCGCTGGCGCTGGCGGGAACACCGTGTCAGGCGTGGGCCAGGCAGCCGCCTCAGGCTCTGGCGATGCGCCCCACGCGATGCGCCTGGTGATAGCGTGGGTGCATCCCCTTCAGGTACGTGCGGCGCTCATCACGGGTCATCTCGGTCTTGTTGGCCACCCACGTTTCCCTCCGGGAACAGGTTCCTTTGCGGGAACCAGTGAGGGAACCAGAGCAGCTGCGGTAACATTTTCGATGAGGGAACGCGGGGGGTGAGGTCGCGTCAAGAGTGATATACTGATGCCCGATTGCGCTGAACGACGCCGCGCATCCCTCTGAAGCGACTGAAGCGAGTGTAGCGACTGTCGCTCGTTGGCATCCCAGATCCCAGGAGGCCGCTCGCATGAACAATCAGCCGCTGGACACCCTCTGGCTCGCCCGCGCGATCTACGATCTGGGCGGCGTGACGTTCGGTGACTACACGCTCGGCGGCAGCACCGTCAACTCGCCGGTCTACATCAACCCACGCGCGCTGATTAGCAATCCAGAGGCGCTGCGCGTGGCGGCGCGGCTGCTGGGTGAGGAAGTGGCGCTGGCGCAATCGCTGCGGCGGGCGCATGCCCAGCAGTATGACGTGGTGGCGGGCGTGCCGACGGGTGGCCTGCTGCTGGCGACGGCCTTCGCGCTGGAGACGAACACGCCGCTGATCTATGCCCGACTGCGGCCCGAAGGCACCGGCCAGCGCGGCATCGAGGGACGCTACATGCAGGGCGCGCGCGCTCTCTTGATTGATGATCTAGTGACGGGCGGCGCCAGCCTGAGCGAGATCGCGCGCTTCCTCACCGAGCACGACATCAAGGTGCACGACGCGGTGGCGCTGGTGGATCGCCAGATGGGCGCGCGCACGCGGCTGAAGCGGGTGGGCGTCAACCTCATCAGCATCCTCAAGCTGGACGTGATGATGAACCACTACTACGAGAGCGGCCGCATCACCGAGGAGCAGCACAACAGCTACCTCAACTACGTGCGCGCCAACCGCGCGGCGGAAGCGGACGAGGCCGACGCGGCGCAGCTTGGCGAGCAGAGCCAGCCCGGCAAGTCGGCGAAGTCGAATGGCGGCGCCAGCAACGGCCACGCCGCCGGACACGAGGGCGACGCGCAGTAGGAAGCTGCATCCGCCCGGAGCGGGCGATACGTGGCTGCCTGAGACACCACCATGACCACCCGTCCCCTTGATACGAGCGTCGCGCCCCACCGGATGGCGCTGCTGGGCGCACGTGACACCCTGCCGCTGCTGCCGGGAACCGTGCCATTCGGGCTGATCTATGGCGCGACAGCGCTGGCGGTGGGCGTGCCCGCGTGGCTGACGCAGGCGATGTCGGTGGTCATCTTCGCCGGGTCGGCGCAGTTCGCGGTGGTGCTGCTGGTGGCGGGCGGCGCCTCAGCCATCACGCTGGTGTTGACGGCGGCGATCCTCAATCTGCGCCACCTGCTCTACAGCGCCTCGCTCGCCCCCACGCTGCGCCCGGCGGCGCGCGGCTGGCGGCTGGCGCTCTCCTACCTGCTGGTGGATGAGGTCTACGGCGTGGTGATCGGGCGCATGCGCGCGCTGCCGCTGCCCCAGCGCCTGCGCTACATGCTCGGCTCCGGGCTGACGCTGTGGAT
>JAICVT010000292.1 GCA_025935235.1 Ktedonobacterales bacterium
AGCGCAGCCACCCGCCAGGCGCGGCCCGTGGACAGCGGGTCCGCCAGCGGCCAGAGCAGCGCTGGCGTGACGATCAGCAACCCGATCATGTAGCGCCCGGAATGCGGATTGTTGGCGGCCGTGGCGCTGAGCGTGTAGCCCACAATCGTCAGCCACGCGGCCAGCGTCAGCAGCAGCCGCGCCAGATCGCGCGCGTGCGCCGAATCAGCCAGCGTCTGCCATAGCTCCCACGGCTGGCGCAGCGTCGCCGGGCGCAGGTCGAGCGCGCGCAGCGGGCGCGCGGTGGCTGCCACCAGCAGCGCCAGATAGCCCAGGCTCCAGCCGCCGCCGATGACGACCGCGGCGACCATGCCCCAGCTCGGCGGGCCATACAGCGGCAGCGCCTCCACCGGATAGAGATTCGTCAGCCCGGTGACGGTCGGCAGGGTATAGAGCAGCGCGCCATCGAGCTGCTTTGGCAGCAGCGCCAGGCCAGACGGGCCAGCGCCTGCCCCAGCGTTGAGCGAGCCGTGAAGGGACAGGGAGACGGCGATCGGGTTTTGACTGAGCGGTGTGGTCAGCGTGTAGAGGATGTCGGGCGCGAGGCCGATCAGCAGCCCGGCCAGCGGCAGCGCCAGCGCCCAGCCGCGCAGCTCACGTCGGCAGTTCAGCCAGAGCAGCAGGCCGGAGGTCAGCGCGAACGGCGCGATGATGGTGTAGGTATATAGCCCGAATCCAGCCATCACGCCCCAGGCGACGAAGCCGAGGGAGCGCAGCGCGCGTCGGCGACGCGGCGGTGGCTGCTCGGCGGTCGGCTGAGTGAGCGCCAGCCACGCCGCCAGCGCGAACATGAGCGCGCCTAGCGCCAGCGTCTCGGCCTTGCCGCCATCGGCCAGCAGCTCGATCTTGACCACGAACGGCGTTCCCACGATCAGCGCGGCCAGCGCGAGCAGCGCCACCCGCCGCGAATAGAGCAGGTGCGCCAGCCAGAAGACGCCGACCAGCAACGCCGCGTAGCAGGCCAGCATGCCCAGCCGCAGCGCCGCCGTGGAGACGCCGAAGAGGCGAAAGGCCAGCGCGCCCGCGTAGGCCTCGCCGACGCCCATGTAGTTCTGGCCGTAGAGGTAGATGGGACGCTCGCCACGCAGCAGAATGTGCATAGCCTCCACGCCCATCGTGCCTTCTTCGCTGTTCCCGTGGGGCCAGCCGATGAGGATCAGCGCCAGCCGCGTTGCCACGCCACAGACGATCAGCGCGCTCGCCGTCAGCGCATAGCCGTGGCGCTTGCCGAATGCAGTCAGACTCAACGGCGTCCCACTCTCTTCTTTTGCTCGCTTCGCGTGCGCTTTCGGGCGAACCTCTCCCCCTGCCCCCTCCCCTTCAGGGAGGGGAACCCGTGGCGGGCGCTCTGCCGATGGCAAACGCTACGTTCGCCCACCAACCACTGGCTCCCCCTCGCCCCGTGGGAGAGGGGGCTGGGGGGTGAGGTCGCCCATGCCAGCAGCTTCCATTGTAGTACGCTCAGGCGGCGCCGACCTTTACAGAACAGCCCGATGGCGCACCCCCACCCCCAACCCCTTCCCCGCTTTGCGGGAGAGGGGAGCTACGAGAGCCTTGGATACGAGCGTTTGTGCTCACTCGTGGATTCGGTGATGAATCCTCGGCCTGCGGAAACGCTCCTGCTCCCTCTCCCTCTGGGAGAGGGCTGGGGTGAGGGCGCGCTTGCCGCTTGCGCCTGACGAGGGCTATACTCGCAGATGAGCGCGCCGCGCCGGGCCGCGCGCCAGAGGAACCTCAACGCCGAGGGAACGCCAGCGGAGGAGAAGCAGTCCAGATGGCCGTTCTGGAGAGCCATATCGAGCGCGAGAGCGCCGCCTATCGCGAGAGCCGCGCCCACTTCGAGGGGCTGGTCGCCGAGTTGCGCGAGCGCACCGCGCAGGCGCGCGCGGGTGGTGGGCCAGAGGCCATCGCCAAGCACCGCAAGCGCAACAAACTGCTGGCGCGCGAGCGGGTTGAGGTGCTCTGCGATCCAGAGACGCCCTTTCTGGAGTTCAATCCACTGGCGGCCTGGGCGATGTACAACGGCGAAGCGCCCTCGGCGGGCATCGTGACGGGTGTTGGCGTCATCGAGGGGCAGGAGTGCGTTATCGTCGCCAACGACGCCACCGTCAAGGGCGGCACATACTTCCCGCTGACCGTCAAGAAGCACCTGCGCGCGCAGGAGATCGCCGAGCAGAATCATCTGCCCTGCGTATATCTGGTGGACTCCGGCGGCGCGTTTCTGCCACTGCAAGCCGATGTCTTCCCCGACCGCGAGCATTTCGGGCGCATCTTCTACAATCAGGCGCAGATGTCGGCCAAGCGTATCCCACAGATCGCGGCGGTGATGGGCTCCTGCACGGCGGGCGGCGCCTACATCCCGGCGATGAGCGACGAGACGGTCATCGTGCGCGGCAACGGCACGATCTTCCTGGGCGGGCCGCCGCTGGTGAAGGCCGCCACGGGCGAAGAGGTGACCGCCGAGGAGCTGGGTGGCGCCGATGTACACAGCCGCAGATCGGGCGTCACCGACCACTACGCGCTCAACGACGAGCATGCGCTAGCCATCGTGCGCAGCATCGTCAGCAACCTCAACCGGCGCAAGACCTATCCGTGGGATGTCACCGAGCCGGAGGAGCCGCGCTACGATCCACAGGACCTCTACGGCATCGTGCCGACCGACCCGCGCCGCAGCTTCGACGTGCGCGAGGTGATCGCGCGGCTGGTGGATGGCAGCCGCTTCCACGAATTCAAGGCGCTGTATGGCGAGACGCTGGTCTGCGGCTTCGCCCGGCTGATGGGCTATCCGGTGGGCATCATCGCCAACAATGGCATCCTCTTCTCCGAGAGTGCGCTGAAGGCGACCCACTTCATCGAGCTGTGCTGCCAGCGCAAGACGCCACTGATCTTCCTGCAGAACATCACCGGCTTTATGATCGGCAAGCAATATGAGAACGGCGGCATCGCCAAGGATGGCGCCAAGATGGTGATGGCGGTGGCCAACGCGCAGGTTCCCAAGTTCACGGTCATCATCGGCGGCTCGTTTGGCGCGGGCAACTATGGCATGTGCGGGCGCGCCTATAGCCCGCGCCAGCTCTGGATGTGGCCCAACGCGCGTATCTCGGTGATGGGCGGCGAGCAGGCCGCCAGCACGCTGCTGACGGTGCGCATGGAGGGGCAGAAGGCGCGCGGCAAGACGATGACGCCGGAGGAGCAGGAAGCCTTCAAAGCGCCGACGCTGGCCAAGTATGAGACAGAGGGCAATCCCTACTACAGCACGGCTCGGCTGTGGGACGACGGCATCATTGATCCGCTCGACACGCGGCGCACGCTGGCGCTGGGCATCGCCGCCGCGCTCAACGCGCCGATCCAGGAGACGACCTTCGGCGTGTTTCGGATGTAGCGGCGCAGGGGTGGGCGCGCTAGCCAAATGTCTAGCCGCGTGCGCCCCACAAGCAACCAGAACGACCCATGCGCATGGGTTGCGCATGCCCTATGCTCTTCCCCGGACAGTCCCCATGCGGCGCGCAGGAGAGCAACCATGCCACGAACCGTTAGCTATCTCACAGTCATACTGCACGCCCTGACGGGTGGGCGGGCCTTCGATGGCGACGCGACCAGCCCGGTGGGCTTCCTCAAGCTGACGACGGTGGGGCGCAAGTCGGGCCAGTCGCGCACCGCGGAGCTGATCTACATCCGCGACGGAGACGCCTACGCGCTGACCGCCTCGAATGGCGGAAAGCCCCGCAACCCTGGCTGGTTCTACAACCTCCAGGCCAATCCAGCGGTGACGATCAAGGTTCACGGTGTCCGGCAGCGCGCCACGGCTGAGGTTGCCGACCCAGCGAAGCGCGATGAGCTATGGGCGCGGCTGACGCAGATCGCGCCGATGTACAAGGGCTACGAGACACGCACGCAGCGCGTCATCCCGATGGTTCTCGTGCGCCCGATCCGCGAGGCTGACGCCTGAGAGCGCTTGCCCTCAATCACGCAGCGGAGACTGGTTCGTCGCGTCAGTCTGATGTGACGAACCAGTCTCCCTGTGCGTACTGTAACCTCGTGCGTAATGTTGTGTATTGGGCAGGCGCTCTGTGTGTCCACGCAGTGAGCTGACGAAGCCTGGCTGTGTTCCCGCAGGTAGCGCGGCCCCCCGATCACCAGATCGCCAACAGCCAGCAAGGACGAGCGGCGGAGCCTCTATCTCCTGATTGGGGATGGCGCCGCACATCGTAGCGTTGCGCGTTGTCGCGCGTCAACCTGAGGATCCGCGCCATGCTCGTGGCGCGGCGCGCGAGGAAAGGCGAGGAAAGGAGGCGCGGGCTGCCTGCGCGCTCGTCTCCGTGGCTCTGTGGCGCGTGGGCCGGGTGTCACTGATCTCCAAACCGGCGGCTCACAGTGAGCCAGCCAGAATCAGTCACATCACGCTCGGTCAGGCTATGCCTGCGATTGAAGGAGCGCATCTGTTATGCGATGGAGCAAACGATCTCTCCTGCTGCTGATGAGCGGACTCGCCGCTCTTTCCCTGATGGTGGCTACTGGAAGCAGTTTCGGCGTCGCACACGCCGCGGCCGCTGGCAGCTCGCCGATCCCCGATGACGGCCACGTCTCGGCCAAGTTCGCCACGCAGCCCGGCGTCAACGGCTTCCGCACGCTGAATACGATTCCCTGGTGGGGATCGTCGTTCACGTTCCAGGGCCAGACGTTCCGCTTCGACATGGTCGGACACAGCCCCGACACGAATAGCAGCGTCACCATCCCCACGGTCGTCATCCCGATGAAGTTCATCTTCTCGCCCGCCAGCAACTTCGGTGGCGGGAACTTCAGCGACGTGCGCGACCCCACCACCATTGATCCGGCGACCGGGCTGAACTCCATTCAGGGGACGGTGGACTCGCCGATGTTCCATGCGGCGGCCTACCCCGATAACGTCGGTACGGTGCAGTTCGGCGACGCCATCCAGCGCGCCACCTTCGACAAGACGGGCGGCAATGGCTACCATGTGCTGCTCGGCGCGCCAACCGTGCTGCCGATCCAGACGATTGATGTGCCAGCCAACGTCGCCGACGTACACGCCATCAGCGCGCGCATTGACAGCGTCTGGTTCGGCGACCGGCTGGGCCAGCTGCTGAACTCGCTGCACATCAGCCCGAAGACGCTACCGATCTTCGTCACCTACGACACGGTGCTCTTCGAGGGTCACAACAAGGCCGCCTGCTGCATCGTCGGCTTCCACGGCGCCAAGACCGCGCTGCGTGGCAACGGCGCGCAGGGCGTGCAGACGTTCATCTTTGAGGCGTTCATCTCGCCGGGGATTTTTGCCAATCCCTCGTTCGTGGATGTGCTGGCGTTCAGCCACGAGGTCGCGGAGTGGCTAAATGACCCGTTCGTTGACAACGCCGTGCCACCGTGGCTGGCGCTTGGCCCGGCGCCCTTCTGTCAGGCCAATCTGGAGACCGGTGACGTGATCGAAGAGTTGCACAACGCCGCGTTCCTTGTGCTGCTCAACGGCATCACGTTCCACGTGCAGACCGAGGCGCTGCTGCCGTGGTTCGAGCGCCAGAGTCCCTCGACGGCGGTCGTGGGCGCCTACTCGTATCCGAACACCTCCATCGCGACCACCTTCGCACAGAGCTGCTGAGGACGCGAAACCTCACCCCCTGGCCCCCCTCTCCTGCAAGGAGAGGGGGAATCCGGAAGGCCCCCTCGCCCAC
>JAICVT010000145.1 GCA_025935235.1 Ktedonobacterales bacterium
CCCACACGAGGATACGTCATCCACGTGTTACTCACCCGTCCGCCACTCGACCGCCCTCCGAAAAAGACGGCCCCGTGCGACTTGCATGTGTTAGGCACGCCGCCAGCGTTTGTCCTGAGCCAGGATCAAACTCGCCATTCAGATATCGCTATCTGCGTTGTTGTTGATCCTATGCGTCCGTTCAGGTTTCATCCCAAAGCAAACTGCTTTGAAAAGAGCCCACTTCAGCGCTTTCGCGCTGTCCCGTGTGCTTTTACGCTGCTGCTTCTCACTCTTCAGTTGTCAAGGTACTGGGCGCCGCAAACAGCTCACTAGAGGAGCCGCCTGCATGCGTTCCGCATCGCCGCCCGTTTCGAGCGCGCCTCCTGAGGCTAACACAGACGTGTTCACTCGTCAAGAAGCAATTTCTCAGTGTTCCGAAAATCGCACCGCAAACACATACCCGGCGCTTGCCAGGGAGATGTTCACTCGACGCGGGGAGGTTTCGATGTCCTGCGTGCTTTTGTTCAGACGCGAGGTCACGCGGATGCGTCACACCGGTCTGCAAAGTACTAGGAGTCGTTCTCGCGTCCGCGATGTCGCTTCACGGGGAAGTGAAGCAGGTGAGACGCGAATCCTCGCTAACCCTGAAAACTCGCTCGCCCGCTGACCTACGAACGGCGCTCGTAGCGTCCGTATCGCAAGCCGTATTCGCGGCGGCAAAGATGAGTATGCCACATCTGGAGAAGCGCGTCAAGGGGCGCCAGACGCGAATTTGCCTGACTCAACCGAAGGTACCACCACCCGCGTTTTACCGTCAAGGAGGGGCGCACGACCTTCGGACCGCGAGCCGTCCCAGCCCACTTCAGGCGTCCGCCTGCCAGCGCGGCGCCTCGGCCTGGCAGAACGCCAGCACACGCTCGTTGACGATGTGGCGCTCACAATCTTTGGTGACGGAGTGGAAGGACTCGTGCAGCACGACCAGCTCTTTGCGCTCTGAGCCGATCAACTCGAACGCCTCGCGGCCATCGCGCACGGGCACGATATGATCGTGGCGCGCCGCGATGACCAGCGCCGGCACGTTGACGCTCGGCAACTGCCGCCGCAGCCGGGGCAGCGCGGTCATCAGCGTGTGCAGCGCGGCGGTCGAGGTCCAGTGATAGACATCGCGCCGGTAACGCAGCCGTGCGCCTTTGCGGTCGCGGATGTCTTCGCCCCAGGCGGGAAGATAGGGCGTGATGTGCCGCGCCGCCGCGACCGCCTTCGCGATCACATCGTACAGCCGCACAGGCGGACAGAGCGCCACCACCCCGGCGAGTTGCGGCCGCTCCGCCGCCACCGAGAGCGCCAGCGCAGCGCCTAGCGAGTGGCCCACCACGAAGACGGGCCGCCGCTCGGCCAGCGCCTCATCGGCGGCGCCCGTGACAGCCTGCTTCCACATCTCCCATCCGGTCTGGGCGAAGTCATGGATGGTCGTGCCGTGACCCGGCAGCAGCAGGTTGCGCGTCTGATAGCCTCGCGCTTCGAGGATCTGGCCCAGCTCACGCATGTCCTCAGGCGAGCCGTTGATGCCGTGGATCAGCACACAGACGCCCGGCGGCGGAGATGGCCGCGCGGATGGCCGCGCGGATGGCCGCGCGGGCTGGTTGGGCTGTCTGCGCTGCCCCTGTCGCCCGCCACGCGCTGGCGCTTGCCGATTCGCCTGTGACTCTTCTGCCTGTGATTCCATCGAGCGCTCCATGTCGTTGCCGCCTTCCTTGCTCTGCTCTATCTTCATATGACTCCAGACTGCTCCAGACTGCTACACGCCGCTGAGCAAGCCGCGCAGCCCGCGCGAGCGTTGCGCCTGCCGCGCGCGTGGCGAGAGAGCGCGCAGCTGATCCCACGAGGCGCGGCCAGAGCGCCACGCCCGCCAAGCCAGATAGAGCAGATAGAGCAGCGCTGGCCCAAAGGCGACCGCCGAGCGGAGGCCATAGACGCCCGCCGCCTGCAACGGCAGGAAGCCATAGAGCGTCAGCGCGCCGCCGCCAAGCAACTGCGCCACCGTCTGGAGGCGGCCCCACGGCGCGAGCGCGGCGATGGCCACCGCCCAGGTGACATACCACGGCCAGAACCAGCCGCTGGCGATCAGCGCGTACCACACCAGCGCCCAGCCCCACGCCGAGAGCGTTCCTTCCAGCGAGGTCGCGCGCCGCATCTCCCAGAGCCAGAGCAGAGCGAAGGCCAGAAGCGCCAGCAGCTTGAGCGTCGTCTCGACGACCGTCCGCGCCTGGGCGACGCTCATCCCCAGCGCGCCCTGCGCCAGCCAGCGCAGCGGCCACGAGATCGCCTCGAGCAGCGAGTTATCGAGCTGCTGGGCGGGCGGCGAGAAGAGCAGCGCGCCGAAGGTCTGCGCTCCGGCCCAGAACGGCGCGATGACTACCAGCGCGGCCAGCGCCACCAGTCCCACGCGCCAGCCGAGGCCCAGCGCCACCGCGCGCCAACTGGCTCGCCCGGCCCGCAGCCGCCGCGCGATGTAGAGCAGATAAAACGGCAGCAGGGCGATGGGGACGATCTTGGTAGCGATGGAGAGGCCAATCGCCAGCAGACCCAGCGCCTCCTGCTTGCGGACGATGGCATAGACGCCCAGCAGCAGGAAGAAGAGCATCACGGCATCGTTGTGCGCGCTGGCGCAGAATTCGAGCAGGCAGAGCGGATTCCAGGCGTAGAGCAGCGTTCCCACCAGGCGGCGTCGCGGCGCCAGTCGTCCCAGCGTCAGCCAGATCAGCGCTGTGTTGGCCAGATGCGCGAGCAGCCCCAGCAGCTTGAAGAGCGCGACATAGATTGCCAGCCCGCCACCCAGCGCCTCCGCCAGCAGCGATACACCACCTGAGAGCAGCAGCCAGACGGGGCCATAGACCGAGCGCGTATTCTGCCAGTAGACCAGCGAGAGGAAAGGATCGCGCGGGAAGTCGGCGGGCGTGGCGATCAGCGGGTTGGCGTGATGCAGCGCGCTGATGCGGCCATAGAGGATGTAGGAGAAGATGTCGTCGGAGGGCAGCGCTGGCAGCAGCGTCAGCGTCAGCCCCAGCGCCGCCGCCACACACAGCGCCAGCCAGAGCCAGCGCCGCTCTCGTCGTTCGGGCGCCACGCGCCGCGCGATCCACACGGCGCCCGCCGCCGCGCAGCTGGCCCCCACCAGCAGCGTCGCCAGCAGCGCCAGTTGCGCGCCGCCCACCAGCGGCGGCACGCTGGCGTCCACCAGCGTATCGCCAAAGACGAGCCGCGCCGGAGCCAGCAGCCACGGCCAGACACGCGCCAGCGGCGAGACGCTCAGCGTGACGCCGCCGATCGGCGCGACGACATAGAGCGCCAGCAGAAACAGCTCGATCACCAGCGCCCACAGCAGCAGCGCGCGCAGGCCATCGCGCTTGCTCAGCGGGGCCAGCGGCGGTGCGGCGCCCCGACCGCTGGCGCTCCACGCCGGTCGCGCCGCGCCAGGCCCCACCCCTGCCCGTGCGCCACCGCGCGCGCCCACTCGCGGCGGCCTGCCGGGGATGGTGGGACGCCCGCCCGCGCGCCTGCGCCGCGCTACCCGCCGACTCATCGCCATCTCTCCGCGTCTTCTCGCGCCTGCTAGCGTTGTCGCGGCCACTCGCGCCAGGGATCACCAGCCCCGCCATTCGCGGTCCCGTTTGGGCTGCCGTTCGGGCCAGCGGCTGACCCCGGCGCGGGTGGCGCAACCGGGTGCGGTATATTCCACCAGTCCGGACTCTGCGCTGGACCTTGCGCCGGACTCTGCGCTGACCCCGGCGCAGGTCGCGGTGGACTGGCGGGCGTCGCGCTCCGTGGAGCGGCGTCCGCATCCATCGGCCACAGCGGCGCCGGGCCATTCAGGCCATTCGGGCCGTTCGGGCCATTCGGCGCGGACGGGAATTGCCCCGCTCCCTGGCCTGGTCCCAGGTTCGCGGCGGGGCCGGGCTGGCGCGGCGGACGCTGAACGGGCGGCTGCGGCTGACTCATAGGAGCCATCGGAGCCATCGGCCCCCCTTGCTTGCCCATCTGGCTGGGAGGCGCGGCGCTATAGCCAACCGCGCCCGCCACTGCCATGCCCGGCGGCGTCATTGGCTGCATGCCGCCGCGCTCGTAGGTCGCCGCGTCCACCTCGCCAGCGGCGGAAGGCTTGCGCGCCTGGATGCGCGCCCACACGCCAAAGGCGAAGAGCGCCATCAGCGCGGTCTGTGTCACGCCGACGACGAGCGCGTCGAACCGCCCGACGCTCTGCTCCCAGACGTATTGCGAGAGCGTCGCCGCGACCAGTGTGAAGGCGATTGAGAGCACCGGCCAGCGCCAGACCCCCGCCACACGATCTTGCAGCGTCGAAAGCTCCCACACGACGATGAAGACCAGTGGCTCCAGATAGTAATAGGGCCAGACCTGCTTACTCAACATCGGCGTGGCCAGCATGGCGATCGCCAGCAGCGCCCACAGATCGCGCGCGTAGAGGGTCAGGCGCAGGCGGCGCACGGCGAAGAATGCCGCTACCGCTACGATCAGGATCACAGCATACATATCTAGCCGCTTGGCGCCCGCGTTGATCAACTCGCGCAGGTGGCTGCTGGTTCCGGTGTAAGCGAAGATCGTCCAGATCGAGTCGCTGCCGATCGGCGCGCCGCCGCGCCACGAGAGAAAGGTGTACTTCACGTCCACCGCGTCAAAGGCCACGAACGGCGCGAAGCCGACCGCCGCGACCAGCGCGCTGACCCCGCCGAACTTCAGCAGCGGGCGCCAGGCGCGCGTCATCAGCAGCACGATGCCCAGCGCGATCAGTGGAATCAACACCGTTGTGCGCGAGAGGAAGGCCAGCCCGGCCAGCAGTCCGGCCAGCCCCTCGCGCCGCGCCTGGAGCGCCAGCACAGCCGCCAGCAGCAGACACAGCATCAGCGGCTGCTCGACATGGTACCAGATCGAATAGCTCTGCCAGGCCAGCGGCGAGAGCGTGATGAAGGCGTAGAGCAGCAGGCGCAGCGTCTCGGGCGCATTGGGGTAGAGCGCCCGCATGACGCGCAGCCCCAGATAGCCCATCAGCGGGACGAGCACGATGAACGGCAGCGTGACGAAGGTGATCTGCTCGCCATAGTTGGCGGTGAAGCCCAGCGCGCGCGCCAGCCCCAGCAACGGCGCCAGCAGAAACATCGTCAGCGGCGGATTGTAGTTCGGGTAGCCACCCAGCGCGCGCACGGCGTACATGTGCCAGGGGTCGCCGCGCAGGATGTAGTCGGCGGATTTGAGGAAGAAGTTGGTCAGGTCGCTATCGGCGATGCTCACGACCGCGCGCGTGCCGCGCACGATGGATGTGGCGCCCAGCAGCAGCGAGACGACCGTCACCAGCGGAAACATCCAGGTGGGCAGGCGCACAGCGCCGCCCGGTGGCGGGGCGGGCGTCGCGGGGGCGGCGGATCTCTGGTCTGGCACGGCGGCTCGCATAGCGTACTTCCTCGCGCTCCCCGCCCACCCAAACCAGGCGCCACACGCAGCGCTCGCTCAGGCAAACGTAGGATCACTCCACGGCGCGCTCATGGCGGCGATGCTCGTTGCGATGCTCGTTGCGATGCTCGTTGAGAACGAGACATGCGGGCATGGCGCGCGGAACCGTGGGTAGAGAGCGAATATCACAGCGAGTGTAGCATACGAGGCGCCCGCATGGCCGCGCGATCACCAGAGTTGGGGAAGGCGCTCGGCCAGCGCGCGGCGTAGATCCTCCGAGGCGTCGGCGCGCGCGAACCAGGCAAAGACGCCCAGCGCCAGCGCCACGCCGGCGATCCAGACGCTCCAGGCGATCTGATAGGGGCCGGGCAGCACGAGCAACTGCAGCAGATTGGGGCCGAAATGCTGGGCCGCGCCAGAGAGCAGCGCCGGTCGTGTCATCTGCGCCCAGGCGATCAGCAGCGCCAGCAGGCAGACCAGCGCCAGCCCGCGCCGCACGCCGACGCCCAGCCACGGCTGCGCGCCGCTCGCCTTGCGCTCGGCCACCTCCGCTTTCCGGGCGGCCTTCGCCGCTTTGCGTGCCGCCGCGCGCTGGCGCTGCGTGGCCGCGTCGCTCGCGCGCTGCGCCTCATAGGCCGAGATGCGGCGCATGACGCTCTCATGCAGGCCGACCGGCTCATCCACCAGGCGCTCGTCACTCAGCGCCGACTGCATCAGTCGCAGCCGCGCCAGATCGCGCCGACACTCCGGGCACGTCACCAGATGCTGCTCCAGTCGGCTCAGCCGCCGCACGTCCAGGTTGCCATCCACGTAGAGGCTGATCCATGCGCTCGCGCGTCCGCACTTCATGGCCGCCCCTCCTCACGTGTTGAATCCGCCCCATGCTCGAATCCGTGATCGAAACCATGCTCGGACCCATGCTCGAAGATGCCGCGCAGGCTCGCCTCCAGGCTGGCCTGCCAGCCCGTGCGCAGGTCATCCGCCCGCGCCAGCCCTTCGTCGCGCGCATGCTCCAGATCGCTCAGTCGCTCCTTGAGCATGGCCCGCGCCCGAAAGAGCAGCGTCTTGACGGTGCCAATCGGCGCGCGCATGACGTCGGCGATCTCCTCGTAGCTCAAATCCTGGATATGGCGCAAGATCAGCGCGGCGCGATACTTCGGCGGCAGCAGCGCGATCTCGGCGCGCACCGCCTCGCGCACGCGGGCCTCGGCGTCGCGGGCCAGCGTGCTGGTCATCACGCTCTCTGGCCGCTGGGCGCGGGTCGCCTCGGCCGCCAGCTCGGCGCGCGCGGCGTCGTTGCGGCGGCGGCTCTCAGCCACCTTGAGGCAGTGGCGATAGGCGATGCGATAGAGCCAGGTGGAGAAGCGCGCCTCCTCGCGGAAGGTTCGCAGCCCCTGCCACGCCGCCAGAAAGGCTTCCTGCGTGGCCTCGCTGGCCTCTTCCGGGTCGCGCAACATGCGCAGAGCGAGGTTATAGACCTGCCGCTGATGCAGCCGCACCAGCACGCCAAAGGCATCCTGGTCGCCATCGCGGGCGCGGGCAATCAGCGCCGCTTCCTCGCCGGTGACGGTGGCCCCATGCGGGGACTGCGCGCCAAAGCCGGGGAGCGAGACGCCTTGACTGCCAGGAGTCAGGGAATGCGCTGTCCACTCATCCATATTCGGTTGGAGCGACTTATCACCCCAAATGTTTCGCACGTTGGCTGGCCTTTGCGGATACGTGGGACATGCAGGTCGCGCGGGGGCAGAGCGGCTGGCTTGTCGGGACATTCAACGCCGCCACTGGCGCTATGGTACACCATCCTGCCTTGTATACGCTATCCCGGCGCCAAGAGTGGCAGAGATGGACGGCGCGAAGTCTAATCGCGCGCCTGGATGATCCTGAGCATCGTCTCGACATCAGCGGCGTCGGTCGCGTAGCGCTTGCCATCGAGGGCGCACATCTTCAGTTGTACACACTTTGTTAGCAACTGCGTGAAGCCTTCGTCCTGGACGCGCTGTTTCATGACGCTCCAGTACTGGCGTGGCGCGGGGCTATCGGTGAGGACGGCTACCAACGCGCCCAGATGCGGGAGTATATATGCAGCGGTGGCGCGATTGGCCACGCGGTTAGAACAGACCCTGCTGCGCTGGCCCTTCGCCCGCCAGCACGCGGCGTAGTTCGTCCTGCAAATAGGCCATCACGGCGGGGTACTGCTCGTCCGCTATTTCCTTGTGCGTGCTGACGCGCCAGTGATGTTTCAGCCGCCCATAGATGATCGTGTACGTGAGCGGATCCGCCAGGCGCTTCGTATCTTGTACCATGCGGGTGATCTGCTCTTGTACGGCGCGGGCATGCGCTGGCGCCAGGCGTTGTGTCCGTTCATCTATGCGCTCGATTTGACTCTCCGCGCTCTGCTGGCGCTCCGCCAGCGCGGTGAGTATGGCGAGGGCTTGCCCCATCTGGTCGTTCAGCCCCGCGACCTGGCCAGGCAATGAGAGTAATCCTGCCAGGTGTTCTTGTAGCAGGTTGGCGACGCCATACAACGTCTCGATCTGGCTCCTAATCTCCGCAATCTCCGCGTTAGTGACGGCTGGCGCAGTGGACGGCTGTGGCGCCGGCTGGACGCCCAGCGAGCGCATGAAAACCTGCATCGCTATCGGCCCAACTCGTCCTGATAGGCTTCTATCTTGGCGCGGTAGGCGGGCTTGATGCGGCTTGTTTCTATACCGCCCAACCAGAGCGCCACGCGGTCTACTCGTAAGCAATAGGTAGCCTTAACACCGCTGCCTGTATCGAGCGGTATCGCGCGTAGCCCCTTGGCGAGCGTGGACGTTCGTCCAATGCGTCGGTATTGGGCCTGCGCATTCAGTCCCAACGCGCGACACATGCCCGGTAACGTCACGTAGATAGCGCCCTCCGCCGTGCGCGCCGCCGCCAGGTCATCGCCCATGAATGGGATGGGCCGCTGTTCTAAGGCTTGCTCCGCTACGATCTCCGCCGACGTGTCATCTAGCTCGCGCTCGTCTTGCTCGTCTGTCATGGCCTCACCTTGCTCGCCGTCTGGTGAAGTGGTAGCCATGATGGCTACCACCTCCTATCAGCGAAGGGGTAGCTCTATGGCTACCAGTTTGCCTCTACTTGGGCGCCTAGTCCAGCGCTGGCGCCTATCGTATCCAGCAGACAGTGTGGCGACGGGTGGCGCTGGTATCGTGGCGGGGATAGATTCACAGGACTACGCCTCCGATCCAAGAGTCCAAGAGGCGCACAGGGGGTAGAGCGGCGCCTGTGTTAGCGCACAGACGCCGCTCGCACGTTGTTGAGGCAAGCATACCACAGAGCGGCGACGCACAGCCCGCTGGCATCCTTGCCAGTCCGAACTACGCCAACAGGCGCGCTTACGCCACCTCAACAAACGGCTCGCGCTCCGGCTCGCCGGGCGCGTCGTCGGCTGAGGCGTCCGCCTCATCGGATCGGGCGCGCGCTCCTCTGGCCTCCTGGATGACCACGATCGCCAGCGCCAGCGCCGCCAGCGGGAAGAGCACATCCCAGCGGAACGCGCTCTGCACGCCCGCCACGAAGACCGCGCGCCCCTGCGCCAGCGCGCTCAGGTGCGGCGCGGGATGCGCCGCCGCCGCGCGACTGGTCACGCCGAAGATCGTCACCAGGATGGCAACGCCGAGCGACGCGCCGACCTGCTGCATGGTTTGCAGCGCGCCCGAAGCGATGCCAGAGTCACCGCGCGGCACACCACTGAGAATGATCACGCTCAGTGGCAGGTTCGCGCTGCCCATGCCCAGTCCCAAGACCAGCGACGGCCCCAGGATGCCGGTGAGGTAGTTCGAGCTGGCCGAGAGCTGCGCCAGCCAGATGATCCCCACCACCAGCAGCGCGGCGCTGGCCACCGCCATCCGCTTCGCCCCGATGACCGGCAGCAGGCGCGGCAGCAGGCGCACCGTGGTGAACATGGTCAGCGTCATCGGCAGGAATGCCAGTCCTGCCACCAGCGGGCTCATCCCCAGCACATTCTGCAGGAACTGCGCCACAAAGAAGAAGACGCCAAACATGGTCGCTGGCACGAGCAAGATGTTGACATAGGCGCCGAGCCGGTTGCGGTCGGCGAAGAGCCGCAGCGGCATGATCGGCTGGCGCACGCGTGTCTCGGTGTAGAGGAACAGCCCCAACAGCGCGACGGCCGCGATGAAGGCGCCCCATGAGAGCGGATCGCCCCAGCCATCCGACGCGGCGCGGATGAAGCCGTAGACCAGCGCCGCCATGCCTGTCGTCACCAGCAGCGCGCCGAGCAGATCGAGTCGCCCCGGATTGCGCTCCGGCTCGGCGACGATCAGCCAGGCCACCACGATAACGACCAGCCCAATCGGCACATTGATGAAGAACACCCAACGCCACGACGCCAGCGCCGTCAGCGCGCCGCCGAGCAGCGTCCCGATGCTGCCGCCGGCCGAGGCGGCGGCGCCGAAGATGCTGAGCGCGCGATTGCGTGGCTCGCCCTCGGCGAAGGTGATGGCGAGCAGCGCCAGCGCGCTGGGCGCGGCAAACGCGGCGCCAATCCCCTGGATCGCCCGCAGCGC
>JAICVT010000430.1 GCA_025935235.1 Ktedonobacterales bacterium
GCGGTCGGCGGCGCGCTGCTCGCAACGTCCCCCGACGCCGTCTGGTGGGGCGGCGCCCTGGCGGTAGCACTGACCGGAGTCGGCTTGCTGCGACTCGGCGACCGGCTACCCGACCCGCTCCTGCAGGCGCAATGCCTTGCACCGCAAGCCGTCAATGTGGCCGATCCCAACTGAGCTTCGGGCGGGCAGCCCCAGCCAATCCATCATCAGGCCCGCGACCACCCACGGGGAAGAATCATCATCATGGACTACCACATGGTGCAGCAGCGGTTCGCAGCCCTCACCACAGCCCACCTGGCCGACGCTTGCATACGCACCCAGGTCCAGGTCCGTTGCGCGTCTGCGCTCTTGCGTGCTGTGGCGCCTGGCAGCCGCCTGGCCGGTCGTGGCTGTCCCGCCAGGCATGCCGGCAGCGTCGATGCCTTCCTGGAGGCATTCGAAACGGCAGCGCCGGGCGACGTGCTGGTAGTCGACAACGGCGGGATCCTGGATGAAGCATGCGTTGGTGATCTGGTGGCTCTGGAGGCCTATGAAGCCGGTATGGAAGGCATGGTGATCTGGGGACTGCACCGCGACACCGCCGACATTCGGGCGATCGGGCTGCCGGTCTTCAGCCTGGGAGCGATCCCCACGGGCCAGTCCGGCTCGACGCCCGCCCGGTGCGCTGGCGCCCTTCGCTTCTTGACGGATGTCAACAGAGCCAAACTGCCTGCAGGGACAGCATGCCCGCATCCGCGCCGCGCCGGCCAGGCATGGTTGCGACCCCGCATGCGCCGCGCCGTCAGAAGATGGGCAGGTAGCGCTCTAGCTCCCAGGGATGCACCTGCTGGCGATAGGCCTTCCACTCCGCCGACTTCGACTCCATGAACCATGCCGCGATCTGCTCGCCCAGCGCCGCGAACATCACATCGTCCGCTTGCAGATCGGCCAGCGCCTCGCTCAGGTCGGCAGGCAGCAGTTCAATGCCGCGCCGCAGCCGCAGCGGCTCATCCAGCGTATACAGTCCCTCCTCCACGGGCTGAGCCAGCAGCAGATCACGCGCCACGCCATCCAGCCCGGCGCGCAGCATCGCGGCGAAGGCCAGGTAGGGATTGCAGCTGGGGTCGGGTGAGCGCAGCTCGATCAGCATGCTCTCTGGCTGGCCTGGCTCCATCCGCGGCACGCGGATCAGCGCCTCGCGATTGATGCGCCCCCAGCTCACCATCACTGGCGCCTCGAACTTTGGCACCAACCGCTTGTACGAGTTGACCAGCGGCGCGACGATGGCGCACATCCCGCGCGCGTGCGCCAGTTGCCCAGCGATGAAACGCCGCCCAATCTCCGAGAGGCCATAGCTGGCGTCGCTTGGGTCGGCGAAGGCGTTGGAGCCATCGGCCAGCCGCGTCAGACGCTGGTGCGTGTGCATGCCAGAGCCGTTGACACCAAAGAACGGCTTCGGCAGGAAGGTCGCGCCCAGCCCATGCCGCTGGGCGATGGCGCGCACCACATAGCGCGCCGTCACCACGCCATCGGCCACCGCCAGCGCGGGCGCCACCCGAAAATCAATCTCGTGCTGGCCCTCCGCCACCTCGTGATGGCTGCTCTCGATGCCCAGCCCCATCTCATTCAGCGCCGCCACGATCTCGCGCCGTACATCCGCCGCGAGGTCGGTGGAGAGGTCGAAGTAGCCGCCACGGTCGTGCGGCAGCGGCTCACCCGCGCGCCCCGGCTGCTCGCGCAGCAGGAAAAACTCCAGCTCGGGCGAGACCTCGTAGCGGTAGCCCTGCGCCTCGGCGTCGCGCAGCGCTTCGATCAGCACGGCGCGCGGATCACCGTCGAAGCGGTCGCCAGTGGGCATCAGCACATCGCAGATCAGCCGCGCCAGCTTGCCCTCACCGTTGTCTCGCCAGGGAATCTCGGCGAAGGTGTTCGGGTCGGGGCGCAAATACATATCGGTCTCAGCGACCCGCGCCAGCCCCTCGATAGCCGAGCCATCGAACCACTTGCCCGCGCGCAGCACGTCGCCGAGCTGGCTCGCCGGGATCGTCACCGACTTCGCCAGCCCCACCACATCGCTGAACTCCAGATTGATGAAGGCGATGCCGCGCGTCTCCACCTGCTCCAGCAGCCGCGCTTCATCGCTGGCGCGCTGGACGCCGGTGGGAGTGGCGGGACGCGCATCGCGGTCGTGCGGGGTCTGTGGCATGCTCTCACCCTCCTCTGGCCGTTCTGACGATCAGTGGCGCCCGATCAGAAGCATCGCGTCCGCTGGCGTCACTTGGCGCGCTGGCGCTGGGCGCGACGCTGCTCGGCGGCGCGCCATCGCTCGCGCTCCTCCGCGGTTCGCACGACCAGCGGCGGCGCCGCGACAGGCCGCTCGTCGTCGTCCAGCGCGACATAGACCAGATGGCTGGTTCCCGCCAGCCGCGCCTGCCCGCTGCGCAGGTTCTCAGCCTCGATCTCCACCTCCACCTCCATCGAGGACTTGCCGACGAAGGTGAGGCAGGCGCGCACGGTCAGCAGATCGCCGATGTAGACCGGCTCCTTGAAGATCATCGAATCCATCGCCACGGTCACGCACCGGCGGCGCGAGTGACGGATGGCGACGGCGCCGCCCGCTTCATCCGCCAGATACATAATCAGCCCGCCATGCACATTGCCGAAGGGGTTGGCATCGGATGGCTGCATCGTGCGCGCCATCACCACCCGCGACTCCTCGACGGTCTTGCCCTCCAACTCGTCCTCCGCGATGACTGGCTGCGCTGCCTTCTTCATGCGTCTTCCCGTCTCCATCGCTCTCTATCAGCGGCGGACACACCTCGCGCGCCGCGACGGGTCACAGGCGTCTCCGTTGCACGCGGGGTGGTCTGGAATAGATGACTAGATCATCAAGGGTTCCAGCGAGATACACGGATCGCGCGTATCATGTGGGTAACCGTTATTCTAGCACGGGCGCGACCTCACCCCCAGCCCCTCTCTCGCGGGGAGAGGGGAGAACGACGCCCGCTCCTCTCTCTCGCGTTGGCGGGGGAAGGACCAGCCGCTAAACAGAGGATATTGTGGCCGCTATGTCATCAGGTTCTTCATCCGCCTCATCATCCCGCGCCCAGCGTCGCGCCTCAGCGGCGAACCCGGCCAGCGCGGCGAATGGCGCGTCTCAGCCGACCGCCAGCGACGCCGCGCCCAACCTGTGGGCAGGGCCAGCCGCCGCGCGCGCCGAGCCAGAGTTGCCCGATACCGCGCCGACCGGAGCCATCCGCGACAGCCTCTACGACCTCATCCCGCTCAGCCCGCTGGAGCACGATCTGCTGGCGGCCGCCGCGTTTGGGCGGCTGCAAGGCGTCAAGCAGCTCGGCTTCGTCTACCGGGTCTGGCCGGGCGCCACGCACACGCGCTTCGAGCATAGCCTGGGCGTCTACTTTCTGATGCTGCGCGGGCTGCGCGCGCTGCTGGCCACGCGCCATCTGGCCGAGCCGCACACCGCCGCCAGCCACATCAGCGTTGATCCGACTGATCTGCGCAC
>JAICVT010000503.1 GCA_025935235.1 Ktedonobacterales bacterium
CCGCTCCGTGGACAGTGGATGGCTCCATACGACGTTCGGGCTCCGGCGCCTGGTCGCGTTCTTCCCCCGCGGGCTGTGCTTGCGCTGACCGGCGAGAGGACGTTTCAGGTACAGGCTCGGCTATAGGCTCGGCTATAGGCTGGCGTGAAATCGCGCCAGGCAACGAGAGCGGGTGGGAGGGAGGCGCCACGGAGTGAATGGCGAACTCTGGAGCGGAGGGCGCCGAGGGCTCGAATGGGATGCGCAAGCCCAGAGCCGACAGGAGGCGGTTGCGGGCAGGCTCGTAGGCGCGAGTCGCGTCGTAGCGCTGTAGCGGATCCAGCAACGGCGGGATGTCCTCATCGGCGCAGGGTTTGGCCACGATCGGGACCACACCCAGCATTCGCCCCTTGCGCCACTGGTTGAGCGCCGCGTTCACCTCAGCCTGCACCCAGGGCGAGTGTAGAGCGTCGGGTGTCATCACCAGCACGAGCCACTGCCGCCCGGTCAGCCCCTCGTTGATCTTTTTGATGAAGTCGTCCGACGTGATGCGCTCTTCATCTACCCAGACATCCGCGCCAGCAGCCTTCAGATCGTCGGCCAAACGAGCGGTAAACACATCCTCTTCCGGACTGTGGTGATGCGAGACGAATACGCGTACCTGATCTGCCATTCGTCGTCCCCCTCACCGCAAGGCCTGCCCCGCCTGGCTTTCATTCTATCTCACGCCACAAGCGCTGGCTCTGCCATCGCCCTGGGTCGGTGGTTCACTTCCAACCGCCGTCGCCGATCCTCAGCTCCCAGCATTTTCGCTGGGAGCTTTTTTGCGCTGGTTGTGGCACGATGGCTCAGGAGTCCCACCAGCGCGGCGACTCCTGGCGGACCGCTCGTAACGCTTTTCGTAGCGATCCGCGCACGGCCACATGGTACGGTGTACGCAAGGTCATCCCCGGCGGTAGGCCTTCGGCGGGCGGTAGCGGTGGCTGCGCGCCGGGCGGGCGGAGGAGCGCGCGATGGTCGTTCCAACGATGCACGGTTCAGCGGATCGCTCGCTGACAGGCGGTCTCCTGCTGCTGGCGCGCGCCCTGTGGGTTGCGCTCGCCGCGCTGCAACTGCTCTCATTCGCCAGCACCGCTCCCGGCTATTTCACGCTGGCAGCCCACCCCTGCGCCGCCGATTGCGCGCTCACCTTCCAGGAGTCGCGCGCGCTTGGCGGCGTGGGGATCGCGCCACAGAGCTATCTCCTGGCCCTGCTGGCGCTCAAGCTGCTCAGCGTCATCGTGGCTGCCATCATGGCGGCGCTGCTTTTCGTGCGGCGCTCACGCGACTGGATGGCGCTGATCGCCGCCTACGTCATCCTGTCGCTGCCAACCTCGATGCTGCTCAACCTTGGCCCAGCCGTCACCACCTCGCTCCAGGCGACCGCGTTCAGGCTGCCGCTCGCCGCCGACATCGCGCTCGGCTCGTTGCAGAGCGCCGCCATCATCGGCCTGTTTCTGCTCTTCCCTGGCGGGCGCTTCACGCCGCGCTGGACCTGGCTGCTGCTGGCTGGATTCCTGATCTACACAACGATCTACGCCGCGTGGCCCGCCGCCCAGAGCGCGCTGGCGCCCGGCTGGATCGTCTTTTTCGCTGGCCTGATCGCCAACATCGTCTATCGCTACCGGCGTGTCTCATCGCCGCTCGAACAGCAGCAGACGAAGTGGGTGATTGCTGGCTTCGTCGTCTTCATGTTCGCCAGCATGGCGTTCTGGCTGCCACCATTCACCCCGCTCGGCGCGACGATCTATACGCCGTTCTCGCATATCGTCTATACGCTCTGCCTGATCGTCATGCCGCTGACATTCTTCATCGCCATCCAGCGCTACCGGCTGTATGACATTGACACGATTATTCGGCGCACGCTGACCTATGGCGTCGTGTCGGTGATCCTGGCGGCGCTCTATGCCATTGTCGTCTCTGGCGCGCAATTCCTGCTGCAGCGCGTCGGCGGCGGATGGGTCAGCGCGTCGCAGCCGACCATCGTCGTCACGACGCTGCTGATCGCCGCGCTCTTTCTGCCGCTGCGGCGTCGCATCCAGCGGCTGATTGACCAGCGCTTCTATCGCCGCCACTACGACGCCCAGCGAACGCTAGCGGGATTCGGCGCCGCGCTGCGCAGCCATGTTGATCTCGATCAACTCGTCTCAGCGTTGACCGGCGTCGTAGATGACACAATGCGACCGGAGCATGTCTCGCTGTGGCTGCGCCAGCGTGAGGCGACGGGCTAGCCCGGAAACGGCGCTGAGAACGTCCCCCGCACCCCAACCCCTCCCCCGCCAGAGCGGAAGAGGGGCTTTTCGGTATCCGTCGCTCCAATCAGCCGCCCGATGGCGTGAAGGTTCCTGAGCATTTGCCCAGTGTCATCACGTTGTTGACGTTCTCCACGCAGGGCGTCCCACTGCCGCCGCTGCCCGCCGTGAACGTCCCGCCACATGACCCGACGGTCAGCGCGCCATTGACCACCTCGGCGCATGGCGCGCTGGGCGCGGGCGTCGGCGTGGGAGTCGAAGGCGTCGTGGGCGTGGGCGGAACGGGCGTTGGCGTCGGC
>JAICVT010000552.1 GCA_025935235.1 Ktedonobacterales bacterium
CCCTGCAATGGCCCTCACGCGCTCCGGGCGCCCGCGAGCCGCAACTGACCGAGCGCGAGCTGGAGACGTTGGCGCTGGTGGCGCAGCAGCTCAGCACGCGCGAGATCGCCGAGCGCATGGTCATCTCCGAGAACACCGTCAAGACGCACATCGCCCACATCATTGATAAGCTGCACGTGGCGAACCGCGACCAGGCCGTGCTCTACGCCGTCCTCAAGGGCTACCTGAACCCCCCGCGCTAGCCCCGCGTACCCTCCAGCCGCCGCATCGCCGGAAGGATGACGCCGGAAGGATGACACCCAGCGCATGACGCCGCGCGCATGATCCCATCTCCTGACAATTTGCCCCTGAGCAATCATCCACGTGGCTATACCCTGCCCCTGCTTTCCTGGGTACGCTATGAGAGCGACGGGAACGCCGGGCGGTCACGACGACCAGCCCCGCGCATGGGGTCCGATCGCGCACGAGAGACGATGACCTTGACAGGAAGAGGAGGGCGAACAATGGAGTACTTCATGCTGGCGAGCGCGGTGATGGCCGCGCTTGGCGGAGTGATGGCGCTGGCCTTCCGTGTTGTGCGTCTCCCACGGGGTAATCCAGGCAAGCGCGGCGCGACCAGCGCTCGACGGGCGACCACACGCGAGCCAACCCAGGTCTTGCTCAACCATGTGACGGATGAGTACAAGCGCCATACTGTGGCCCTGCGTGAGGCGCAGAATCTGCGCCGCGCCCGCAACGAGACGGAGGCGCTCTTCCGCCTGGTCAACGAGCGCATCCAGCACGCCGAGGCCGCGCGCCGGCTTGGGCAGCACGTGCAGCCGACGCTCGGTGGGCGCGTGCGCCAGTGGCTCGATCAGGCGCGACTCGACTTGCTGGCCGACACCGTGCGGCGCGAGGTCGCGGAGACGCGGCTGCCGACCCAGAGTCGCCCGCTGACCCAGGGCAACGGCTTCAGCCGCCTCATCACCTGGGCGCGTGGTGGCCCACAGGATGGCGCGCCGTACGAGCTGGAGCTGTACCACCGCGATCAGCGCGAGCACTACCGCCTGGCGATGGTCCAGGCGCGGCGCTTCGTGCGCGAGCAGCGTGCGGCTGAGGCCCGCGCCAGCCTCGCCACCGAGCAGGCGCATCACCTGCGCCTCACCCGCGCGCTGAAGGGGCGATTCACCACGGGATTACTTGACCTCGCCTTGAACGACGGGGCCACCGATCCCGCGCTGACCGCCATCCTGAACTGACCGACAATTGAATAGGCTCCTCAACGGGACCCCACGCTGGTTCGCTGGCGTGGGGTTCTGGCCGTCTCTGGCCGTTTGACCCGCTTTGACGCTACCCCGCCAGCCCGCATACAATGAGAGTCGGCGAAAACGTTTCAGGGTCAGATCAGGACGCGCGACGCCCCGCGCGAGGATGCAGGCAGAACATGGCGAACGGCGTCGAGGAGACGGCAGCGGCGGCAGAGCATCAGGCGGCGCTCAGTGCGGAGGTGGCGGCGAAGTATGCGCGGCTGCGTGAGATCGTGCGCGAGCTGGGGTCTGTGCTGGTGGCCTATTCTGGCGGGGTGGATAGCGCGCTGCTGCTGAAGGTAGCCACCGACGAGCTGGGCGACCGCGCGGTCGGCGCGCTGGCCTCCTCTGAAGCCTACGACGAAGAGGAGACGCGCGAGGCGCTGGCCGTGGCGCGGACGATCGGCGCGCGGGTCGAGCAGCTCGAGACGCACGAGCTGGACGATCCGCGCTACACCGCCAACGCCGCCGACCGCTGCTATTTCTGCAAGACCGAGCTATTCGATCAGCTAGAGCCGCTGGCGCGACGCCTGGGGCTGGCGCACATCGCCTATGGCATGAATCGCGACGATCACGGCGACTGGCGCCCCGGCCAGCGCGCCGCCCGCGAGCGCCAGGTGGCTGCTCCGCTAGATGACGCCGCACTCGGCAAGGCGGAGATTCGCGAGCTGGCGCGCTACCTCGGCGTCCCCGTGTGGGATAAGCCCGCCCTGGCCTGCTACTCCTCGCGCATCCCCTATGGCACGGCGGTGACGGTGGAGGCGCTGCGCCAGATCGGGCGCGCGGAGCGGGCGCTGCGCGGGCTGGGGCTGCG
>JAICVT010000419.1 GCA_025935235.1 Ktedonobacterales bacterium
AGCCGCTCGCCATGCCCCGCGCCCGCAAAGGATTGGAAGCTGGACGCGTAGGCGACGAGCGTGATGTTGACCGCGTTGAGCATGATCTCAATGCTCATTAGAATCGCGACCGCGTTGCGCTTGCTCAGCGCGCCAAACAACCCGATGCAGAAGACCAGCGCGCCGAGCACGAGGAATGAGTTCAGCGTCACCATGCGTCGTGTCTCTCCTATCTGACTCTATCCGCTCGTGTGCGCGCTATTCTTCGCGGCCAATGACGATGGCGCCGATGATCGCGACTAGCAACACCACCGAGGCGATTTCGAAGGGCAGCACGTAACTGTAGTTGAAGGGGCTGTAGAGCAGTTGGCCGATGCGCACCACCGAGCCGCCGCCGTTGATCGCGTGGACCATATTGGCCGAGGAGTTCGGATTGCCCAGCGCCATCTCGCTGGCGCCGACAGTGAAGATCAGACCGACGGCCAGCGCGACCGCGATGAGCGCGGCAAGCCAGGTCTGACCGGAGAAGGGACTGGAGGTGCGCGACATCGCGTTCTGGGTCAGCATGATGGCGAAAAGCACCAGGATGGTGACTGCTCCGGCGTAGATCAGAATCTGCACAATCGCGATGAACTCGGCGTTCAACAGCACATAGACGCCAGAGGCGGCGCCGAAGACGACCGCCAGAAAGAGCGCCGCATGCACGATGTTGCGCAGCATGACGACCGCGAGCGATGAGCCCACCAGCACAATCGCGATGATGTAGAACGCTATGGTAGCGACGTCGATCGGCATAGCGAAGTGTCCTCCAACCAGTGGGAATCCGCTCCATCCGCTCCAGTGGCGTCGCTGGCGACCCTCACCCGCCGCGGCGCCGCGCGGCGTCGGCATGCAGGGGACCCGGAACGAGCGCCATCTGTGATTGTATCACTGGCGTCAATTCTAAGGCATGCCCCCGGACGCCAGTCACAGGCGCGCTTCAGGGCGGCCATACCTGCGCCAGCGCCTGGCTCGGCGCGCTGCTCTGCGTTTCCGCTCACTCTCTACAACGGCTGGATGCCAGGCGCCGCCACGCGCTCCACATCCGCGGCGTTAGCGCGCCGCCTGGCTGGCAGCGAGAAATCGCGCCTGTACTCCTATGCCGCTGGCATGGCGCGCGTGGCGCGTGCTACACTTGGCGCAGCCTGTGATTCTTGCGATTCTATCGTGCGGCGTCCGTGCAGCGAGGAGTCGGCGCACATGCCAGCCGGGATGTTTGGCCACCTTGGGCGCGCCCTGCGCCACGCGCTGGGAAAGATTCTGGCGCGGGCCGCTGTCGCCTTCATAGTCGTCGTCCTGCTGGCCGAGGTGGTCGCCTGGCTGGCCGCCGGGTCGGGCGCGTTGGCGACGATGACGACGCAGCTCGTCGCGCTGGCGCTAGGGCTGGCGATGGGCTACGCGACGGGTTTCACGACACTCATCATCGAGACTATCGCCTTGCTGGAGCACGGAGCGCTTGACCTGGAGCGCGCGGGAGCCGCTAGAGTCGAGAGGCTGGAGAGGATCAAACAGCCGCTGTGAGCGATCATCCCCCATCTGATGCCCTGATTGGCGTATGGCTCGGCTCCAGCCGCATCGAGCGGCGACTGGGCGCGGGTGGCATGAGCGCGGTCTACCTCGCGCAGCAGGAGCGGCCCCGACGCCCGGTCGCCATCAAAGTGCTGCGCCCGCAACTGCTGGCCGACGCGCGACAGTGGCCGCTCTTTCTGGCGCGCTTCCGGCGCGAGGCCGACGCGACCGCCGCGCTGGACCACGCCAACATCGTGCCGATCTATGAGTTTGGCGAGCAGGACGATCTGGCCTACCTCGTGATGCCCTATTTGCCCGACGGCTCGCTCGCCGAGGTGCTGGCGCGCCACGGGCCGCTCACCATCGCCCAGACGCTGGCATACATTGACCAGATCGGGAGCGCGCTCGACTACGCGCACCAGCATGGCATCATCCACCGCGATGTGAAGCCCTCCAACTTGCTGCTGCATCCCGATGGTCGCCTGCTGCTGGCGGATTTCGGCATCGCGCGGCCGCTCGATCAGCGCGATCTGCCGCGGATCGCGCTGGCCAGCGACCAGCGTGACGATGCGGCGCTGACGGTCGGCGGCATGGCGCTGGGTACACCGGATTACATGTCGCCGGAGCAGATTCGCGGTGAGCGGGTTGGTCCGGCCGCCGACATCTATGCGCTGGGCGTGGTGAGTTACGCCATGCTGACTGGGCGCTCGCCGTTTGGTGGCGCGCCAACCGCCGAGGTGCTGGGCCGCCAACTCCACGATGCGCCGCCACCGCTGCGCACGCTGCGCCCGGATGCGCCTCAACGGCTGGAGGAGGTCGTCTTCTGGGCGCTGGCGAAGGACGCGCAGGATCGCCCACCGAGCGCGGGCGCCTATGCCAAAGCGCTGCACGATGGCGCGCGCGGCGCGCTGGGCGCTCTCTGGAAGCGCGCGGCTGGTCCGGCGGGCGCGAGCCTCGCCGCGTTCCGTGGCGGCGACATCGGCGGGATGGATGCGCGCGACGGGCAGCCCGCGCTGCCTCCAGCGCTCGCGCCCGCTGGCGATGCGACGCTGTGGGACCCCTCGTATCACGGCGTGCAGTCGCAGCGCCAGTTCAACCAGGCGATGGCGGCGCAGGGCGCGGTGGGCGGCGCGGCAGGCGCGGCGGCATGGCCAGGAGCGCGCCCGCGCGGCGTGGCTGGCGAGCAGCGGCGGTCCAGCGTCCCGCCTGCGCTGTTCGTCGCGATGGGCGCCGCGCTGGTGATTCTGGTTGTCATGGCGGTGGTGGTGGGCAGCGCGCTGGGTGATAGCCTGGGCACGGCCTTTGGCGGCGGGCCAAGCAGCCCCGTCGTGGCGGGGCCAAGCCCCACCGCGACCATGACTCCTACGCCGACCGTCACGCCATCGCCCACCGTGCCGCCGAACTGGCTGGTAGCCACGCCCGACTCGCTCGCCCTGACCTGCGATAGCGATGGCAAGACGCAGGATGTGACGTTGACGAATCAGGGGTATTCGTCGGTCAAGTGGTCGGCGCAGACGACTGACTCTGGCATCAAGCTCAGCTCCTCTGGTGGCAGGATTGGATCGGGGCGGACGATCACGATCGCCGTCACCAACAACTCCTACTTCGAGCAGCATCAGGGCGAGATTGATTTCATACCGCAGAGCGACAACGCTGGCGACCCGGCGGTCGTCACCTTCACCACGCAGGCCTGCGCCAACCCATTTGGGTGAACCTCTCCCCCTGCCCCCTCCCCTTCAGGGAGGGGAACGCGTTTCAGGCGTTGCGCTTCAGGGCGCGGTGAAGAGCGCGCCCGCGCCATACTTCGCGGCGAGGCGCGTCAGGTGGCGCTCGCCGTAGTCCGAGGGCAGATAGAGCAGCAGATCATCGGGCAGCGGCGTGGCTGGCGCCGCCTCCACCTCCACGCCCTCCAGCGCCCGCGCGTCGCCCAGGCGCATGCCCGGCGTCAGCGCGCGCAGCGCCTCCACCGGCGCCCAGATCAGCGCGCCGACCATCTGTGGATCGAGATGGATCACGCCATCCAGCGCAGCGCGATAGACCTCGATGGCGATCAACTCTGGCAGCGGCGCGGCGTCGCTCGCACCCTCGTCCGCCGCTCGCGCCTCGCGGGGCAGCATCCGCTCGAAGCGCAGCA
>JAICVT010000125.1 GCA_025935235.1 Ktedonobacterales bacterium
CTCGAAACGCGCGCTCTGCGTCGGGGCGACCCACGTCATGGGGACGCCGATCGCCGGGCCAGCGCCAGGCAGGCCGAGCGCGGCTTCTACCGCGTTGGCGATGATGCGATAGCCCTCGGTCGTCGGGTGGATGTTCTCCTGAAAGCGGGGATCGCACACCCAGGTGTAGTCGCAGATGTGGCTCGCCATGCCACTATCGCCGCCAAACGCGGTGTAGATGTCCACGATCGGGATGCGGAACTTGGCCGCATCCGCCTGGAGATGATCGTTCAACTCATGCGCGAAGGTGGCTGAGTTGGGGCAGATCTTAGCGTAGGGGTTGTAGTAGTTCAGCATGTGCAGATCACCAGCCCGCGCACCGGTCGGGCTCGCCAGCGCCTTCACGAGATCGGGCAGAATGACGCCGGTCAGGTTGGCGTCCATCCGCGCCAGATCGGCGTCGGCGCTGGAGGTGGCAGTGCAGGTGGTTGGATCAAAGTCGCCATCCACATCGTTCGCCCCGACCTCCAGCGTGATCGGGCTGACCCGCCCCTGATGCCGCGCATCCTTCAGGAATGCCAGCGCCGCCTGGAGTTGCGCGCCAGTGTAGGAGCCGTGATGCGCGAACTCTCCGACGCAGCCGCCGTTGATCATTGTGGCGGTCGTCTCGCCCGCGCAGGCGTAGTTGATCCCCTCGATGCTGATCTGCTGGCCTTTGGGGCTCAATTCGGCCCGGCGCAGATCGTTGAGGATGTCGTCGGCGAAGCCGGAGCTGAAGTTGAGGTTGGGCTGGTAGCCAAACGAGAGCGAATTGCCCAGCGCCATGTAGTAGTGCGGGCTGAGCGCCTCGATGGGATTGTTCCGGCTCAGCGTGAGCGCATCCACCGCGATCAGCGCCACCAGCAGCACAGCGGAAAAGACCGCCACCACCACGAGATTCACTGGCTTCGTGGGCCTGGTGGGCTTCGCGGGGCGAGCGCCTGGGCCTTGCGAGCCGCTGGCGCTGGGCGCGGCGGCGCTCGGGTGATCGCGCATACTCCCGCCTCCAATCTGCTCCATCTCAGTTCGGCCTCAGCACGACCCCTGGGTCCGCCGCGGGCGCCCGCGCGCCGCGCAGCCTCTTTGCCGCATTGTCGCTGGGTTGGGCCGCCGCGTCAAGCATGCGCCACGCATGCTCCGCGGCTTCGTGTCGAGGTCTGGCAACGAGTGGCGGGCGAGGGCTGGCGGGCAAACGAACGCTCGCCCCTGGGCGCCACTTGTCCGGGGGCGAGCGTATGCATCTGCGCGAGCTTCATGGCGAACATGCCCAGCGGCGCGCGCCACAGGCCGCTCAGCTAGCCGTTCAGGCAAGCGTTCTGGCCGCTGAGGTCGTCGAAGCAGTGGCCAGTCGAGTTGAGGATGACGACGCTGTGAATGTTGGAGAACTGCAACAGCGTCGCCTGCGCGGTCGCCGACATGCGCGCGCCCGCCAGCTCGCCTGCGATCTGGGTTGTGCGGCAGAATTGCAGGGTCGCCACCCCCGGCGCGGCCACGCTGCCACGGTGATCCAGCGCGATGCTGAAATCGGCGCCGCCACAGTTCGACGCGCCGGTCAGCGCATCGGCCCACGGCGTGTAGTAGCCCGCGCCCTGCTCGGCGGCGGTCGGCCCGGCCAGCAACTGCTGGATGGCATAGGTCGCCACACCCAGCGTGGGCGAGACGCGATTGACCGCGAAGACTTTGCCCGGATCATTGTCTGAGGTCGGATGCTGCGCGAAGTAGACCTTCACCGCATACCCGCCTGTGCCGGTCGTACCGGTCACGGTGATGGGCGCGGTGGGCGTCGCGGTGGGCGCGGCGCTGGTGGATGGCGTGGATGTGGCGGACGCGCTCGGGCCGGGTCCACTGGCGCACGCCGTCAGCAGGGCAACCAGCGCCAACGCCACCAGCGATGCTCCGGCGCGCCCTGCGCTACGGATTCTATGATGCTGAGGCTTTCCACGGCCTCCAGGATGTTGAGGATGATATTGCGCGCCCATGAGAACAGACCTCCCCTCGGTCAGCCAGCGCCGCGCGAACAACCGCGAATAGTTGCGAACAACGCCAAACGAAGCCGAAAAATAGCGCGACGGCGCGGCGTGCGCTCTATCTGTAGCACACGCCGCGCGCCCGCGCTGAGAGCCAGATCACATCTCCGCTCGGCGAAATGGCGCAATCTTTTGTCAGTTGAAGCGCTGGCCTCGACGCCTGGCCCGACACCTCAGCCCTGGCGCTGCTGTGGGCGGACGAGCAGCAGCGGCTTGAGCGTCTCGCTGGCCACCTCGCTCGCCACGCTGCCAAAGGCCCAGCGGGCGGCGCCGCCCTCACCGTGGGTCGCCATGAGAATCAGATCGTGGCGCGCCGACTCCTCCAGTATCTGCTGCGCTGGAGGTCCCCAGAGCAGCAGTGTCTCGACCTGCCCACGCAGTTGCGCGATGTCGCGCTCGACGCGCTGGCGTGTCGCCTCCAGCGCGTGCGCGGCCTCGCGCGAGGCGCCGCCACGCGCCTCAGCATCAATCACGCGCGCCAGTGTCACCCGCTTCACCAGCCGCCCGGCCACCCGCTCCAGTTCCGTCAGCGCCAGTTCACTCAGCGCCGAGCCATCCAGCGGAATCAGCGCCCGCTCCAGCGCCGGCTGCTCGGGCAAACGGCCACGCGCCCGCAGCAGCAGCGTCGGGCAGGAGCCTTCGCGCACGAGCTGATCGGCGACGCTGCCGAGCGCGGTGCGCGCGAAGCCCGTGCGCGCGTGGGTCGCCATCACCACCAGCGCCACGCGCTCGCGCCGCTGGATCTCAATCAGCGCGGCGGGTGAGAGGGCTTCTTCCACCAGTGGACGCGCCGCCACGCCGCGCACCCGCAGCCCCTCAGCCACGCGCTGCGTCTGGGTCCGCGCATCCTGCGTCGCCAGTTCCATCAGCTCCGCGTATTCACCCGGCGCGATCAGGTAGCCAGCGCCAGTGGATGTCCAGCGCATGCGCTCGACGATGCGCGTCACCAGCGCGGGCGCGTCCAGCGCGGCGGCGACAGTAGCGGCGTAGGGAATCGCGAACTCAGACATATCCGAGCCATCCAGCGGAATCAGGATCGGTTCAGCGGTTGGCTGTGTCATGGGATGCGCTCCATTTCCTCCCCGGCCACTCTGGCCGCATCGGCTCCATCAGTAGTTGCCTCAGTCGCGCTGGTGGACGCCTCAAGCGCGGCGGCGGGGATCACCAGCGCCGGAATCGGCGCCTTGCTCAGCAGCTCGCGCGTGATGGCGCTGGCATGCCGATGCGACGCGGACAGTCGGCCATCGTCGGAAGCTCCCACGGCTGTCAGGGCCAGCGCGCCAGCCCGGCGGCCCTCGACCGCCCACAGCACTTCCTGGATGGTCGCGCCCGACACCACCTGCGTTTCCATCTGCAGGTCGCGGCCGCCATGCTCGCGCGCCCGACGCCGCGCGGCCTCTACGGACGCCCACGCGCCCGCCAGGTCCTTCTCAGTGGCGAGCGGCGAGGCGACACGCAGCAAGACCAGCGGACGCTTGAGCAGGCGGGCCATCGCCATCGCGGCGGGCAGCGACCGCTCCGCCAGGTCAGAGCCATCCAGCGGCGCCAGGATCGGCGCATCCTGCGCGCCAAAGACCTCGTCGCCATGCTGAGCGCTCTGGGGCGCCTGCTCCGCTGTGTCTGGCGCGGGAATCACGAGCAGCGGCGCGGGCGCGCTGACGAGCAGCCGCTGCGACATGCGCTGACGGCGTGGTGGCCACAGCCCCACGCCACGCGCGCCAACGACGATCAGCGAGGCGCGCTGGCGCTTCGCCGTCTCGATGATCTGCCGCTCTGGAGAGCCAACATGAATCAGGTAGTGCGCCGCGATTCCGGCGGCGCGCAGCTCGCGTGTCCGCTCAGCCAGCTCCAGATCGTCGGCGCTGACCGCGCCAGCGTCGCTCCGCGGTCGCACGCGCAGCAACGTCAGCGCGCCGCCCGACAGATGCGCCAGCGCGCAGGCGACCTCGGCGACGAGCGACGAGCGGGCAGAGTCATCCACCGCCGCCAGCATGCGCTCGAACATATTCGCATCCTTTCCAGATGTCCGCCGGGGTCGCGCCGTCGGTGTGCGCTAGCCAGCCGCGGCCCGGCGTCGCGCCCGCGTGACCCGCCGCGCCACTACCGTCGTCGCGCCACCGACGATCGCGGCGACCAGCAGTGAGGCGGCGATTATCGTTACCACGCGCCGCGCACTGCTGGCGGCTTCGCGCAGCAGTTCAGCATCATCCTCGCCAAGCGCCGCGCGCGGATCAAGATCATCCTTGACATCCTTGATGTCCTTGACGCTTTGTATCTCCTTCGCCTGCCCCGTGCCATCGGTCGCAGCCGAGCCGCGCCCGGGATTGCGACCGAAGCGCGCGAGGCGCCGCGTCATGGGTGGTGTGATCGTAGACATGCCGAACTCCTTCGCTTCCGTCGTAACCACCTCCGGTGGCTACGAACGCCCGCGCCCGTTCGGTTGGAGGGATGCGCGCCCGATGAGTAGCCGTTCATTCGCTCTCAAGCGATACTCTCTGGAGCAGCCACCCTGGCTCGCCAGGGCCGCCGCGCGCCAGCCGCACATATCATCGCTACACTCAAGGCGGCTCGTCCCCCCACCTTGGGACGCCCGACACCCAGAGCGTAAGCCGCATGGCTCACAGCCAGGTCACAGAATGACTCCTGAGCGTCTCGACGCGCTCACTCCACTCAGCCAGGCGATCAGCCGAGCGCGCCGCCAACCAGGCGCCCCAAGCCAAAGGTGATCAGCGCGGCGGCTACCCCCATCACGATCTGCCGCCCGCTGGCCTTCCACAGTGGCGCGCCGGTCGTCAGCGTGATGCCCGCGCCGATAGTGAACAGCCCCACGATGCTCAGCCCGATGCTGGCGCCCACCGCTACCAGCCCAGAGAGGAAGATGAACGGAATCACCGGGATGATCGCGCCGACGGCAAACAGGAAGAACGAGGCGATGGCGGCCTCCCACGCCGAGCCGCCCAGCTCGTTTGGGTCTATGCCCAGCTCCTCGCGCGCCAGCGTATCCAGCGCGCTGGCAGGGTCAGCGATGATGCGCCGCGCCAGATCGTCGGCGGCGGCAGGCTCCAGCCCCTTCGCCTGATAGATCAGCGACAGCTCCTCCCGCTCCTCCTCGGGGCGCTGCTCCAGCTCCTCGCGCTCCACGCCGATCTGCCGCCCGTACAGCTCGCGCGCGCTCTGCACCGAGAGCCACTCGCCGATCGCCATCGAGAGCGCGCCCGCCAGCATGCCCGCCAGCCCCGTCAGCAGCACCTGATGCGGCTGGAGCGCGGCCCCCGCGACGCCCATCACCAGGCTCAGGTTCGAGGTCAGACCATCGCTGGAGCCAAGCACGGCCGCTCGCAGCGCGTTGCCGCCCGCCGTGCCGCGATGCCGCCCTTCGAGCTGCGCCAGCACGGAGCCAGCCACGCCACCTTTCGTCGTGCGCAGCAGGTAGTCAAAGACGCGCTCGTGCGAGCGCTCGTCGGCAGGCATGCCAGCGGCGCGCGCCTCGGGCTGCGCATCGTAGGCATGGCTGGCGCCGCGCTCAGACGAGGTGATGATCGGCAGCACCGTCCCCGCGCCAAAGCGCTTCGCCAACCAGAGCAGCGTGCGCGTGCGGACGCTCGGAGTGTCAGGCGGCGCCGGGCGCCCGGCTTCGCGCAGCAGCTCGGCCCACGAGCCAGCGTGGCGCTTCTCCACCTCCGACATGCGCCGATAGACCTCGGCGAGGCGCGCGTCTGGTTCGATGGCGGCCAGCCCGCGATAGAGCGCGGAGGAATCGCGCTCCTCGCGCAGATTCTGGAGGTAGCGCTTCACATCCTCAGCAGTTGTCGTCGCCATGTGGCTCACTCCCCTGTTCTGCTCGCTCGGCGCGCTCAGCCTTACCAGCTCGTAGCGCGTTGACAATCACGATCGCATCAATTCCCTCTTGCAGGAGCGCGCCTTCCGCAGGTGGAATATATCCCATGGCGGCCAGTACCATCGCAATGATGCTCAGACCGATGCCGACAAAGATCCCCTGTCGCGCCACGCGCATGACACGTCGTCCGAGTCGCACCGCCGCCGGGATGCGCAGGATGTCGGGCGAGAGCAAGACAGCATCCGCAGCGGAGGATGCGGCGGTCAATCCTTGCGAGCCGATCGCCACGCCGACAGTCGCCGCAGCCAGTGCGGGCGCGTCGTTCACGCCATCGCCAACCATCAGCACGCGATGGCCCTTGGCTTGCAGCTCGCGCACAACCTCGACTTTGCGCTCTGGCAGGCAGTGCGCCACCACGCGATCCACCTGCGCCAGCCTGCCCACCTGCTGCGCGACCGTCTCGCCATCGCCGGTCAACAGCGCCGTCTGTTTGATGCCTGCCGCGCGCAGGTCGGGCGCCAGCCGCGATAGCTCCGGACGCGGCACATCGGCAAAGACCAGCAGCCCCACGACTTCGCCGTCGAGCGCCAGGAAGCTGCCGATCTGCCCACGCTCAGTGCGCGCGGCGCGCTCTTCGGCGAGGGCGGTGGGCAGCGCGATGCCCAGGCTGCCCAAATAGCGGCGGTTGCCGATCGCGACCGTCGTTCGCGGATCGCATGCCGTTGCTCCGGCGACGCTTCCCTGGATGCCATTGCCTGGAACCTCGCGTACATCCGTCACATCACGCAGCGCGATGCCGCGCGAGTGCGCCGCATCCACCACCGCCCGCGCTAGCACATGCGGCGAATATTGCTCCAGCGAAGCGGCCAGCGTCAGCAGCGTCTCCTGCGCGAGCGCCGCGGGGGCTGTGGCGGCGGGCAGCGTCTCGATCAGTGCTGGCGTTCCCAATGTCAGGGTTCCTGTCTTGTCGAAGACGACCACATCAACCATGCCAAGCCCTTCGATGGTCGCGCCGCTCTTGGTGATGAGGCCGTGGCGCGCGGCGCGGTCTATGCCCGACATGATGGCGATCGGCGTTGCCAGGATGAGCGGGCAGGGGGTCGCGACAACCAGCACGGCGAGCGCATCCACCGGGCTCCCGGTGCGAATCCATGCGGCGGCGGCCAGCGCCAGCGCGATGGCGGTAAACCAGACCGCATAGCGATCCGCGAGCCGATGGATTGGCGCTTTGCTGGCCTGCGCCTCCTCAACCAGCCGCACGATCTGCGCGTACTGGCTCTCGGCGCTGCGTTTGGTCGCGGTGATGCGCAGCGGGCTGTCGAGGTTGACGCTGCCAGAGAGCGCCAGCGCGCCTGGCTCCTTGCGCAGCGGAACAGGCTCGCCGGTCAGATCGGCCTCGCTCACACTGGAGCTACCCTCCGCCACGACACCATCCACCGGGATGACTTCGCCAGGCTTGACCATAACCTGCGCGCCAATCTCCACCGCGTCCGCCGAGATGGTCGTGAGCTCACCATCAACGTACAGATGCGCGACTCGCGGCGCTCGCTCGGCCAGCGCCGAGAGTGAGCGCCGCGCCCGGCTGAGCGCAAACGATTCGAGCGCTTCACCGCCCGACAGCATCAACACGATGATGGCGCCCGCCAGATACTCGCCCAGCAGCACAGAGCCGATGATCGCCAGCGCGGCCAGCGCGTCCACTCCGAACTCGCGATGCGCGATGTGCCGCGCCGTCTCGATCAACAGCGGCGCGCCACCCACCACGATGATCGCCAGCAACGGCCAGCGCCAGAGGTCAAGAGGCGCGGTCAGCCAGAGGAGGCCACTCACCAGCAGCAGGGTCAGCGCAATCGCTGGGATAGGATACCTGCGCGCTAACCCCCAGAATCCGCTCCAGAATCCGCTCCAGAATCCGCGCGGGCGAGCCTGCTCACTCGTATCCGGCGGCGCCGCACTGGCTGAGGGCTCGACGCCCATCGGTCGCTGATGTGGGGTCATGACTATGCGTTTCCATCCCTTCCGCAAGCGCCTGGCGCCACTGATCGAGGCGGCGAGGCGGCGAGGCGGCAAACCGGCTCCTCACCTTATCCCTCATGTTCGCAGCGGCGGCTCACAACTCACCTACAGGTTCGTCCGCGATTGTCTCAGTGGTGTCACAGCCGTCAGATCCTCGCCACCTGCGTGTCGCTTGAGATGAGAGGGCCTGAGAGCGACGGGTGAGCCAATCTACGCAGAGTGAGACGGCGCTGTGACGCCGCAGCGGTACAGTAGTTGCGGTGAGATGTCGGGCGCGTTTCGCCCAAACCCACTCACCTCTGGAAAGCGAGGCGTCGGATATGCCGATCATGCCAATGTGGGGCTACTCGAATGGCGCGGGCTTCGGCGGCATGTTCTGGGGCTGGCTGCCCCTGCTGCTCTGCCTGCTGGGGTTTGGCCTGCTGATCTGGGCGCTGCTGAGCATGGCCGAGCGCTACAACCGGCGCTACGAGCGATCTTTCGCCGAGCTAGCCGAGCCGGGCGCGTTGGAGACGCTCCAGCGGCGCTATGCGCGCGGCGAGATTGATGAGCCAACCTATCTGCGCATGCGCCAGCAGCTCGACGCGCCAGAGCTGACCGCTCCGGGCAGCGCCGCGCGCTAGGGCCAGCGTGACGAGGCGGGCGGCGGACCAGGCAATGAGAGGCGCGGTGCGAGGCGCGGTACGAGGAGGGCATGGCTGGCGCGATGATGGTTCTGACGCTCAACAGCGGCTCATCGAGCCTCAAATTCGCGCTCTACGAGCAGGATGACACGCGGGACGCGGGGCAGATCACGCCCGCGCTCGCGCTTGCTGGCGAGGTCGAGCGCATCGGACTGAGCGGCAGCCGCGCCCATGCGCGCGACGCGGCTGGCAAATCGCTCGCCGATACCCAGGTCAGCGCGCCCGATCACCGCGCGGCGATGCGCTGGCTGCTCGACTGGCTGCGCGAAACGACGCGGCTGGATGGGCTGGCGGGCGTCGGGCATCGCCTCGCGCATGGCGGGCCGGACTACTTCGCGCCCCAGCGCATCACCCCTGAGCTGCGCGATGCGCTTACCCGGCTGATCCCCCTCGCGCCGGAGCATCTGTCTGCCGAGCTGGATGTCATCGCCGCGATGCAGGCGGAGTTTCCCGCGCTGCCGCAGATCGCCTGCTTCGACACCGCGTTTCACCATGACAAGCCGCGCGTGGCGCAGCTCTTTGGCCTGCCGTGGGAGCTGGCCGAGCAGGGCATCCTGCGCTACGGCTTCCACGGTCTCTCGTATGAATACGTTCTCGCGGAGCTGGCGCGGCAGGCGGGGGATACGGCGGCCAGTGGGCGCGTCATCATCGCGCATCTAGGCAACGGCGCCAGCATGGCGGCGATCCGCGAGCGGCGCAGCCTCGACTGCACGATGGAGTTCTCGCCGCTCAGCGGCCTGGTAATGAGTACACGGGCGGGCAGCGTTGACCCCGGCGCGCTGCTCTACCTGCTGGAGGAGCGGCGCCTGACTGCGCGGGCGCTGCGCGAGCTGCTGGGCAAGCGCTCCGGGCTGCTGGGCGTCTCGGGCGTCAGCCCGGATGTGCGCGACCTGCTGGCGGCGGAGGCGCAGGGCAACGCGCGTGCAGCGCTGGCGCTCGACCTCTTCTGCTACCAGGCGCGCAAGGCGCTGGGCGGGCTGGTGGCCGTGCTGGGCGGGCTGGAGACGCTCGTCTTCACCGGAGGCATCGGCGAGCATGCCGCCGCAATCCGGCAGCGCATCGCAGAGGGGCTGGGCGCGTTTGGGGTCGCGCTGGATGAGCGGCGCAATGACGCGCATGCCCCGATCATCTCGTTGGCCGGCAGCCGGGTCGAGACGCGCGTGATCGGCGCCAACGAGGAGTTGATGATCGCCCGCCATACCATCGCGGCGCTGCGGGCGTCGCATGCAACCTATCCACAGGCGACCTGAGCGAAAGGATGATCCTGATGCCAACGACGATTCCGGCGACCCCAGCCAAGGAGACCGCGCTGCCACGCCAACAGCTCGACCAGCTCGACGCCCAGTGGCGCGCCGCCAACTACCTCGCCGCCGCGCAGATCTACCTGCGGCGCAACCCGCTCTTGCGCGAGCCGCTGCGCCCGGACGACATCAAGCCGCGGCTGCTGGGCCACTGGGGAACCGTGCCAGGGCTGACGCTGGTCTACACCCACCTCAACCGCCTGATCCAGCAGACCGATGCCAATGTGCTGCTGGTGGTCGGCCCAGGGCATGGCGCGCCCGCCGTCCTCTCCGAGATGTTTCTGGATGGCAGCATGGAGGCGTTCTATCCGCAGTTGACGCGCGACCTGGCTGGGCTGAGCCGTCTGACGCGCGAGTTTAGCTGGCCGGGCGGCTTCCCCAGCCATGTCGGGCCAACCACGCCCGGCACAATCAACGAGGGCGGCGAGCTGGGCTATAGCCTCGCGCACTCCTACGGCGCCGCGCTGGATAATCCTGATCTGATCGTGGCGTGCGTCGTCGGCGATGGCGAAGCCGAGACCGGCCCGCTAGCGGCGGCGTGGCAATCGAACAAGTTCCTCGATCCCGCCAGCGATGGCGCGGTGCTGCCGATCCTGCATCTCAACGGCTACAAGCTCTCTGGCCCGACCATCTACGCGCGCATGAGCGACGACGAGCTGACGCGCTACTTCGAGGGGCTGGGCTACCAGGTCGGCATCGTCGCGGAGGACGACCCGGCGGCGGCGCACGTGGCGATGTGGCGCGCGCTCGACTGGGCCTGCGACGAGATTCACGCGCTGCAAGAGCGCGCCCGCACAGGTGAGCGGATCGAGCGCCCGGCGTGGCC
>JAICVT010000313.1 GCA_025935235.1 Ktedonobacterales bacterium
CCAGACATCCAGCGCGTAGTTCTGGTACGACTTCCACGGCGCGCGCGTCCCCTGGCGCGGCAGCGCATCGAGCGCGCGGCGCACATAGCCCGATGTCAGGTTGACCCCCGGCAGCTCCTCGATTGGCTCGACTGGCCGACGGGGTGTGGCCTGCGTGTAGCCGTGCTGATCCATATAGCTCAGCAGGCGGCAGATGTACTGCGCGATCAGCTCGCATTTGAGCGTCCACGAGGCGTTGGTGTAGCCAAAGGACGACGCCAGATTCGGCACCCCGCTATACATCAGCCCGCGATAGGCCAGCGTCTTGCCCAGCGCGACCGGCGCGCCATCCACCTCCAGCCGCAGGCCGCTCATCAGCCGCATGTTCAGCCCGGTCGCCGTGATGATGATGTCGGCGGGCAGCTCCTCGCCTGATCGCGTGCGGATGCCCGTCGCGGTGAAGCGCTCGATCTGATCGGTGACGATCGAGACCTTACCTGCGTTGATGGCATTGAAGAGGTCGGCGTCTGGAATCAGGCAGAGCCGCTGATCCCACGGATTGTAGCGCGGCGAGAAGTGCTTCTCGACATCGTAGTCGGGGCCAAGCTGCTCGCGCGTCATGCGCAAGATGTTGCGCTTGACGAACTCCGGGCGTCGCCGCGCCAGCGTGAAGAAGTACATCCCCAGCGCGATGTTCTTCCAGCGGGTCAGCAGGTGCGCGGGCCGCGCGGGCAGCCTCCGCCGCAGCCAGTTGGCGATGGCGTCTTGCGAGGGACGCGCCACGATGTAGGTCGGCGAGCGCTGAAGCATCGTGACGTGCGCCGCGCGCTCGGCCATCGCCGGAACCAGCGTCACCGCCGTCGCGCCGCTGCCGATCACCACCACCCGCTTGCCCGTGTAGTCCAGGTCGTCCGGCCACGCCTGCGGATGGATGATGCGCCCAGCGAAGCGCTCACGGTCGGGCCAGTCGGGCGTGAAGCCCTGGGTATAGTCATAGTAGCCGGTGCAGAGGTAGAGGAAGTTGCAGGTGAACTCGATCCGCTCGGCGGGCTGATCGGGCGCGTCGCCATCCGGCTGCTCTGACCGCCGCTCGACCTCGACCCTCCAGCAGGCGTCGGCTGAGGACCACGCGGCGTGGGTGGCGCGATGGCGGTAGCGGATGCGCCGATCAATGCCATACGCCACCGCCGTCTCGCGCACGTAGCTCAGGATGGCGGGGCCATCGGCGATGGCCTTGGGGTTGACCCACGGGCGAAACGAGTAGCCGAGCGTGTGCATATCAGAGTCGGAGCGCACGCCGGGATAGCGAAACAGGTCCCAGGTGCCGCCGATCGCGTCGCGCGCCTCCAGGATGGCGTAGCTTTTCGACGGGAGGCGGGTTTGTATGTAGTAGGCAGCGGCGACGCCGGAGAGTCCCGCGCCGACGATGAGGACATCCACCTGCTCGGCCATCTGCCAGCTCCTTTCGCTGCCTACGCCATGCCGCGCTATGCCGGGCCATCGCGCCTCGCTCCATATGATAGGCACATGATAGACGCGGGCGCGGCCTGAATGCCAGAGGGCGCCGCCGCGTGCTACCATCTGAGCGCCCATCGGAGCGCGCCGCGCGTGCGACGCATCTGGCAAGGGCAAGCCCGGTGACGCAGAGCGAAAGGGAACGCGAGATGGAAGCGCGCGCGAAGCGACTAGTGAGCTTCGGCGTCAAGACGGCGCCGCAACACACCACCTACGATGACATGCTGCGCGTCTGGCGCGAGGCGGATGAGATTCCGGAGATCGAGCATGCCTGGCTCTTCGACCACTTCATGCCGCTGGGCGCTGACCCCACCGGCCCCTGCCTGGAGGGCTGGTCTACGCTGGCCGCCTTCGCCGCGCTGACCCAGCGGCTGCGGGTGGGGCTGATGGTGACGGGCAACACCTATCGCCATCCAACCGTCCTGGCGAATATCGGCGCGACGGTGGACATCATCTCGCGCGGGCGGCTCGATTTCGGCATCGGCGCGGGCTGGAATGAGCTGGAGCATCAGTCGTATGGCATCCCCCTGCCGCCGACTGGCGACCGCATCCGCGCGCTGGGCGAGGCCTGCGAGATCATCCGGCGGATGTGGACGGAGGAGGCGCCCAGCTTCGAGGGGCGCTACTATCAGATTCGCGAGGCGCGCTGCGAGCCGAAGCCGATCCAGAAGCCGTACCCGCCGTTCGTGATCGGCGGTGGCGGCGAGAAGCTGACGCTGCGCATCGTCGCGCAATACGCCGATGTCTGGAACATGGCGGGCGGCGCCGCCGAGGAGTTCGCGCGCAAGAGCGCCATCCTCGACGAGCATTGCGCCGCCGTGGGGCGCGATCCGGCCGCCATCGCGCGCTCCATCCAGACGCTGGTGGACTATGACGACCTGGCGGCCACCCGCGACCGTGCGCGCGACTACCTGAACGCGGGCGTGAATCACCTCGTGCTGAGCCTGCGCCACCCCTACCCGGAGGGCATCGCCGCGCGCGTGGCCAGCGAGGTCATCCGCCCGCTGAAGAGCGAGGGATGGTGAGGCGAGGCCCTCACCCCTGCCCCTCTCCCTCTGGGAGAGGGGAAAGGTGGCAGTGCGGGATTTGAGCCGATAGCCAGCGGTATACGTCATCAAGGCGCGCTGCGAGAGCAATCCCGCTCGGCGCCACAATCCAAACTCCCCCTCCCCTCGCAGGGGAGGGGGTTGGGGGGAGAGGTCGCGCCTACATCTGATCGAGCAGGCGGGCGAAGAAGGCCGCGCTCATCAGCGTCGGCGCCCACTGGCCCACGAACAGCCCCTGCTTGCGGCGTCCAATCGTGTGCAGCGTGGCGGATGCGGCGACCGAGCCGACGCTGCCGCCAAGCAGCGACCAGCTCGCAATCGCGCCACCGCTGGTCGCCTTGAGGTCGCCGTGGCCCAGCGCACGCGCCAACCCGGCGGCGGCCAGCAGCGTTGGCGCCCACTGGCCCACGAACAGCGCATTGTTCATCTTGCCGAGCTGGCGCAGCACGCCCGCCCCCGCGATGCTCGCGCCAGATGCGCCCAGCAGCGACCAGCTGGCGATGGCGGCGGGGCGCGCCACCGCACGCGACATCGGCAGCGGAACCGGTAGCGATGTACGGCGCGCCTGGAGCCGCTGGCTGACCAGATAGGCCGCATACCCGCCGACGCCAGCGGCGGCCATCGCCACGCCCACCTGCGCCGCCGCGCTCAGCCCGCCAGTGGGCGCCGCGCCGTCGCGCTGAGCGCGCGTCGCATGTTGCGGCTTCATCTGCTGCCCATAGCGGCGCAGATCGTTGTGAGTATTCTTGCGCGCGTTCTGCGCCAGCTTCTCGACGCGCTGCTGGGCCATCCCCGTCGGCGGCGTCACCTCCAGCCGCAGCCGCACCTCGGTTGTGGTGGGGCTGGGCGACGCGAAGCGCAGCTCGCCGCTCTGCTCGTCGCCGCCGACGCTCTTCCAGGCGACGTGGCGCTGCTCCTCGCGCGCCGTGATCGCGGCGTCCCACTCCTGGCGCTGGCCAAAGAAGCTGGCGATCCAGTGGTAGCGCTCATCGCCAATATCGCCAACTGGCGTGACGCTGATGATATTGCGCATGAAGTCTGGAAAGTGATTGAGATCGCTCCACTGCTGGTAGACCTCCTCAATCGGAGCCTCGACCAGCACACTGTCCTCGATGGTGAGGCGCTGAGGAGTGGTGTGTTCTGTTGCGGGTGTCTGCGCCATCCGAATTCCTCCACATCTCGTGATCTCACATGACGACCGCGATCATCCAATTGCAACGTGTCCCTGCCGATCCACATGCTGGCGCGTGTGGGCGGCGAGTAGATACTTGCCGCACCTGCCGTGCCATCTGATGAGTTGGCGGCCTCACAGCCCCGCAACGTAGCGCCCTGGATTCAGCCGCCGCTCAGGATCGAAGCGCCGCTTGACCTCGCGCATCAGATCGAGGCTAGCGGGATCAGCCCCCCACAGCGCCAACGCTGGCTTGATGGCGGGCGGGCAGGCCAGCGTCGTGACGACTCGCCAGCGCCGGATCAGCGCATCCAGCGTGGCGCGCAGCGCGGCGGCGAAGGCAGCGTCATCGTCGGCGCTCTCACCCGCGGCGGCGGCATCTGCGGCGTCTGCGGCGCTCAGGCGCAGCCAGAGGGCGCCGGAGAGCAGATCGGTCAGCCAGAGCAGCCGCAGCCGCTGCTCGCGCGCCAGGCGCTCGGCGTGGTCGAGCGCCTGCCCCATCTCCGTCGGCAGCGCGCTGAGCCGCGCCAGCGCCTCGCGCGGGTGCGTCCGCAGCGCCGCGAAGTCGTTGGCGCTCGCCCAGAAGGCGTCGTGACTGGCGCCATCGAGGGTCAGCAGCGGCGTCGCGCCCGCCTGGCGCAGCGCGATGGTCGCCTCGGCGCCGCCACGCCTGACCGCCGCGGCGTTGCCCGGCAGGCGGATGGCGAGTAGCTGGCGGCGCTCGTGGCCTGGCGTCAGCCGCGCTAGCTCGGGCAGCGCCGCCACATGCAGCGCGACGACGGCGGATGGCCGCACAGCCAGCGCGTTGACCGCCTGGGTGGCGGCGAGCAGTTCGCCCGGACCCGGCGCGGCGGCCAGCACGGTAGCCTCGGCCTCCGGCAGCGGCGTCAGCTTGAAGCTGGCCGCGCCAAACACGCACAGCGTCCCCAGCGAGCCGATGTAGAGCCGCGTCATGCCATAGCCGGTGGCGTTCTTGACCACCGCGCCGCCAGCCTTCAGCGGCTGCCCGGCGGCGTCGAAGCCGCTCATGCCCAGCGTCACTTCGCGCGGCGAGCCGTAGAGCGCGCGACGCAGACCGGCGAGGCCAGTCGCCAGTGTGCCGCCGATGGTGGCGCGGGCGGGCAGCGGCGGATCGAGCGGCAGCGCCTGGCCCGACGCGGCCAGAATGCGATCCAGCTCGGCGTGCGCCATGCCCGCCTCAACGGTGATGGTGAGGTCGGCGGGATCATAGGCGATGACGCGGTTGAGCCGCTCCAGGCTGACAACGAGATCGAGCCGCTGGGGCGGAAAGCCCAGCGCCATGCGTGAGCCTGCCCCCCACGGCGCCAGCGCGGCCCCCGCCTCAGCCGCCAGCCGCAGCGCCAGCCCCAGCGCCTCCATCTGCGCGGGACGCGCCACCACTACGGGCGTCCGCCCCTGGATGGCATAGGCAGCGCACGGCGCGCCGGTCAGCGCCTGCCCGTCGCCCAGCTCGCGCGCCAGCCGCGCGGCGAAGGCTTGCCGCGCCTGCTCGCTCAGCCCGGCCACGTGTCCTTCAGTCATCGGCGCCATTTCGCTCTCCGCTCCGCGTCGCTACACTCGGCCCACGCGCGCCACACGCAGCG
>JAICVT010000439.1 GCA_025935235.1 Ktedonobacterales bacterium
AACGTCATGCCAACCCCACAACGAGAGCCGTTGCGCCGCCTGAGCCGAAGAGAACGCGCGGTGTTGCAGCGTATGGCCAAGAGTCCGAGTGAACGGGTCGATCACGCGCGTCGCGCCATGTGTTGGCGGCGGCGGTGTTTGCACACGGAATGGCGGAATTTCGTGATGAGGGTTTGGCGGAGTTCGGCGAGCACGATGGTGACGACGAGTGGCGGCAGTGGAGTGAGCATGAACGGCGGGTGACCTCGTCGAAGTGGAACCGGACCCCAGTCCGTGCGAGCGGTGAGCGGGATCCGGTCTGTGGCAGCGCTGATTGGTTAGTCGCGGGTGAGTTCGGCGACGGCTTTTTTCGCGCAGTCATCGTCGACGAGGGCCTTGCCAGCGGTGGCGGCGGCGATGAGCGCGGCGATGGCGGCATTGTTGAGCGCACGCGGCAAGCCGAGGCTGGTTTTGTGGAGCCGGGCGATGGCATCGTCGGCGAAGAGTGGATCGGTCCGCCCGACCAGCGTCAGGTGGTGGCGTAAATACTGAGCTGATTCGGCCAGGTCCATCGGCGCGAGTTGGTAGCGGGTGGCGATGCGCTGATCGAGGGCGGCAAACACGCCCAGGCGTAATTGACGGGCCAGCGTGGGTTGGCCGACCAGCAGCAGCGCGAACGGGCTCTGCGAATCCATCTCGGCGTTGGTCAGCAGCCGCAACTCCTCGAGTTGCTCGGGCGCCAGTAAGTGCGCCTCGTCGATGATGAACACGACGCGACGGCGACGCTCGTGCTCCTCGGCGGCCAGGAGTGTTTGAGCCTGGGCGATCAGCTCGGCCTTCTGGGCGCGGGGTCGGGCACCGAGGGCGTGGACGATGGTCAGATACAGGCCGCGCGCGCCGAAGGTCGGCGTGGCGACGTAGATAATGTGGTGGGCGCTGGGGTCGAGCTGGCTGGTCGCGCCACGCAGCGCGACGGTCTTGCCGACGCCGACCTCGCCAGTGATCACGCCGAGCAATGATTCGGCGATGCAGAAGCGGATGCGCGCGACGGCTTCCTGGTGGCTGGCGCGATCGCACAACTGGCTGGCCGGAATGGTCTTGCTGAAGGGGGTACGGGTGAAGCCGAAGTGGCTGACCCACGGCGCGCGCGTCATGACCGCGGCTCCTGAGCAGCGACGCTGCGGGGTAAATCGCGGTAGGCGATCTGGCCGAGCAGATGCGCGTCATGCTCGGCCTGGACCAGCCCCAGATAATCGACGCCGGTTGACGGCGGTGGAGCGGGCAGCTGCGCTTGTGGGACCTGGCGGTGGACGTGGCGACCGATGATGAACGGGATTGCCTGGCCGACCGGTCCGCCGTCCCAGAACACGTCCAATCGGGTCAGATCCTCCGGATCGAACCGCAGCTCGATGCGCCGACCGATGAGTGAGGGATCCACGCTGTAGTGATTGCCAGCCAGCGAGACCGACGCGGTGCGGGTGACGCGGCGCACGACCGACCAGCGGAACGCCTCGCGCAGCAGGGCAGGTTCGACCGGCTGGAGCGGCCCCTGGCTGGTGAACCGCGCGATTGGCGTTTGGCCGGTCTCGGCGTGCTGGCGGGTATTGCACACCTGCTCGCTCCAGGCCAGGAAGCGGTCGTTGAGCTCGGCAAAGCTGGCGATGCCGTGCGCCTCGGCTTCGGTCAGGAAGCGCTCGCGGATGAAGCGGTTCAGCCGCTCCTGCTTGCCGCGCCCTTCAGGCGCGTAGGGTCGGCTGTGGATGAGACGCACGCCGAGCACGGCGCAGCAGCGCTCGAGGGCGGCATTGGCATACGTGGCGCCGTTATCGACGTACAGGCGCTCGGGCAAGCCGCGGCGCTGGATGGCGGCGCGCAGCACGTCCTGGCCAGCGCGCGTGTTCTGGTCTGGCACCCAACGGCCGTGCACCAGCAACCTGGAGTAATCGTCGACGAGCACAAAGAGGTAGGCGCGCTGGCTGCCGGGCACGCGCGGATACGGGATGAAGGGTCCCACGAGCACGTCCCCGATCCACACCTCGTTGGGCCGCGAGGCTTCGAAACGGCCGAAGGCACGCGGTTGACCAGCCAGCGCGGCGCGCTGCAAGCCACGCCGCTGGAGATGCTCACGGATGGTGCGCTCGGCGACGCGGATCCGATGGCGGGCGAAGAGGATGGCGCCAATCTGGGCGGCCGACCGCGTGGGGAGTTCGACGCGCAGGGCACACGCCTCATCGAGTAACTCAGGATGGCGACGGACGGCACCCAGATCGGCGCGTGGATCGGGTTTGAGGCCGTCCAGGCCCTGCTCGCGGTACGCGCGCAGCCAGCGGTCGAGCGTGCCACGCGAGTAGCGCCGCTCGCTGCCATCCGGATGCTCGTGGAGTTGGAGCGCGAGGGCGCGCACGATTGAGCCGCGTTCGGCGGGACTCAGCCGTGGAGCGATGGCTTCGGCAATGACGCGGTAGCGGAACAGGGCGATGCCGTCGGCGGACGCGGTGGTCATGGATCTGGACCTCCAGGTGAAGGGGATGCCCGCATCCAATCCGTTCCACCCATCGCTGCCCAGGGCGAGGTCGTGTGGGTGCCCAGCGCCAGGCCGCCGCTGATCCAACTCCAGAACCCCCACACACTGCTGCCGATGCTGACCCCGAACCGCATGTGGGCACGCTGCCAGGCGACGCCGAGTACCTCCAACGCCGCCCGCTCACCGACGCTGCGCACATCTACCGCGGCGCCAGAGAGGCTGACCGCCATGGCCAGGCACTCGTTCAGCAGCTTTGGCGAAGTGGCGCGAAAGCGCTGCCACCACGCGCGCAGCGTCGTGTGTGGAACGTCGAGTTGCTCGGCGATGAGCCGCAGCCCCAGGCCATCCGCTACCTTCAGCCCGATCCCCGTGCCAATCACCGTCACCACGTCCAGCCGTCGTACGAGCGCCAGGTCTGGCAACAGCGCATGCGATCGTCGACACACTGCGCACCGTCCGCGCCGGATCCAGATGCGCTCGACCAGCAGCGGTGCACGCAGCCAGCGCCAGTAACCGCCCCAGCCAACCAACTGCCGCACACACGTCGGACAGCGTTGCGGTGGCACCACCACCTGCTGCCCCGCCGAAACGTAGCTGGACACCGACGACGTATACCGCCATACGATGACCACGGGGGTGCTTTGACCACCCTCTCTGAACCCTCTCGGTTGCTCTACGGCCGGGAGGGTTCTCCTTTGGATTAGCCGACGCCTATTGTGCTCCGCCGCTCACGCCGTCGCCGCTGACCATCAGCGGCGCAGCGTCAACACCATCCACACCCTCACCAATCAGCACCGCCAATTCCCTACTCCCGGGCACCAGCTAAATCCGCCGGCAACA
>JAICVT010000136.1 GCA_025935235.1 Ktedonobacterales bacterium
CATCCTCTGGCTGCACTTGCTGGCCTACGCGGTGGTCTTCGCCTGGCTGGTCTCGCTCGCGCCCAAAGAGCAGCGCGGCTGGGTAGCGCTGGCGGCGGCGGCGGCGGTCTCGATCCCGCTGCGCACGCTGATGCTCGACACTGAGGTCATCTGCCTGATCTTCCTGCTGGTGGCCTGGCAGTTTCGCGACCGCCGCTGGGTGAGTGCGATCGCGCTGGGGCTGGGCTGCGCCTTCAAGCAATACTGCTGGCTGTTCGCGCCCTTCATCCTGGTGGACGCCTGGCTGCGCTACGGCTGGCGCGAGGCGCTCAAGCGCGCCGGGATCGTGGCGGCGGCGTTCCTGCTGCCCAATCTGCCCTTCCTGCTGATCAATCCGCGCGCGTGGCTGGCGAGCGTCTTCCTGCCGGTGACGGGCGCGCTCTTCCCGCAGGGCATGGGACTGGTGGCGCTCTCGCTGGGCCGCTTCCTGCCGGGATGGCCGCCGCTGTTCTATGCTGGCGCGGAGCTGCTGGCCTTCGCAGGCGCGCTCTGGCTCTTCGTGCGCTATCGTGGCGCGCTGCGTGAGTCGGCGCTGCTGCTGGCGCTGGCGCCGCTCTTCTTCGCCTTCCGCTCGCCCGCCAACTATTTCGCGGTGATCCCCTGGCTGGCGCTCTATGCCATGCTGGCGCTGGCTCGCCAGCGCGCGGCTCGCGGCGAGGCGGAGGCAGCGACAGTGAGCGTGGCGCCGGGCGTGGCAGGCATAGGCGGCGGGTGATGACAATGCGCGCGTGGGACAGGCGGGTAAACCCGCACGCTAAGGGCGGCCTGCGGGCCGCCGCAAAGGCCGCCTCTGCGGCCTGGGAATCGGCCCGCCATCTCTTAGCCCGCGCAGGCGGGCTTCGTGGCCGCAGGCCCTTAGCTGCGGCTTCAGCCGCCCGTCCTACGTCGCTGGTGAAGCTAGCCCCAACGCGCGGATTCTCGCTGCGCTACGTGGCGGTGGCGCTGAGCGCGGGACTGCTAGCGCTAGAGGGGGTCAGCAGCTTCGGGCTGGCGCTGCCGATCAGCGGGCTTGGCGCGCTGCGCATGGCGCTGGATGTGGCGGTGGGGCTGGCGCTGGCGCTGCTGGCGGCCGCGCGCATCCCGGCGCCGCGAGCGCTGGCGCGGCCCTACGCGCGGCTGCGACCGCTGGCGCTAGCGGGCGCGCTACTACTGCTGCTCTTCACGGGTCTCTCCTTGCTCAACACCGCCAACCTGATTCTCTTTACGCCGCCCGCGCGCTACTATGTGACCGATGTGGTCGGCTTCACCGAGCAGGGCGCTCGGCTGACGCTGGCGGGCCAGAATCCCTACACTAGCACGGACGGCTTCGTCGAGGCGCTGCGGCGCTTCCCAAACATCACGCCGTCGCCGCTGCGAGGCGGCGCGTTTGGCGCGGGCGACGACTATCCCTCGCACAGCGCGGTGGTGGCGATGGAGCGGCGCTATCTGGCCGACCCCGCCAGCGCGCCGGGCGCGTTCGATCCGCGCACCTTCACCAGCTATCCGGCGCTCTCCTTCCTGCTCTATGCGCCGCTGATCTGGCTGGGGCTGCCCGACATCCTGCTGCTGAATCTGCTAGTCTTCGTGGCGCTGGCGATCTGGTTGGTGGCGCGCGCGCCGCGCTCCGAGCGCCTCTGGACGGCGCTGGGGCTGAGCGCCGCGCTGCCGCTGCTGCTCTTCTCGCTGATCGCCGACACCGAGGTCATCGCGCTGGCCTTCATCCTGATCGCCTGGCGCTATCGCGAGTCGCGCTGGATCAGCGCCATCGCGCTGGGGCTGGGCTGCGCCTTCCGCCAGTATTGCTGGTTCTTCGTTCCCTTCTTCCTGCTCGATGCGCTGCTGGCCGACGCGCCGCTGCTGGCGGCGGCGAACGCATGGCGCGAGCGGGCGCGTGCGCTGTGGGGCAGCCTGCGCGCCGGAGCGGGACGCGAGACAGTCATCCGCGCGCTCATCATGCTGGGGGCCTTCCTGCTCCCCAACCTGCCCTATCTGATCGCCAGCCCCGGCGCGTGGTGGACTAGCGTATGGCTGCCAGTCAGCGAGCCGCTCTATCCGCTGGGTGTGGGCATCGTGGCGCTGGCGAAGGGCCACATGCTGCCCTACGCGCCCGTCGCGCTCTATACCGCGCTGGAGGTTGTGGCGCTGCTGGCCTGCCTGTGGGCGCAGGCGCGCTGGCGGTGGGCGCTGCGCGAGGCCGTACCGCTGCTGGCGCTGATCCCGCTCTACTTCGCCTGGCGCTCGCTGCCCAACTATTTCGCCATCGTCCCGCTGCTGGCGCTCTTCGCTATTGGCGCGCTACGCAGATCATCGGTAGCGGAGAAGCTGGCTCTCTGATGGGCGATTTGTGGGCTAATGAAGTCAGTGCGTCATAGAAGGAGCGCCTACACTCAAGGCTCTGGTGATTCGGCTGACGATGTTTGACCAGATGGCGGCTACGTGGAAGGTGGCTGCTGCGGCTGATACTGGGGATACCGATTAGTCACTTGCGGGTACATAGGGGGTTGGGGCTGCGGATTATACGGATATGGCTGATTTGGTGGCTGTTGAGGCCAGCCATATTGCGAGGTGCCAGGGGGTGGGGGGGCAGGTTGTGGGTATGGGAAGGGATATTGGTAGAGCGGCACATTACCACTTGCTTGGCTATTCACCCACTTGCTGTATTGTTGGTGCTTTCTGATAAGCCGCACTGCCCCAAACAGGTTGATTGTGAATACGAGCGCTCCCCAGAAGGCGCTCGCCCCGCCTGCAAAAATGTAGGGGACTGATATGAGCATTATGAATACGCTGAGTCCGAGAAGGAACTTGTCATAACCGGTCAGTGGCCTAGGATTAGTCCCCTGTTTCAACGTCTGCCTCCATCCCACCTCAATCGACATGCGCTGTGGAACACGTATACTGTTTGCTTTGATTGTACTCGCGACTCTATTTGTGGTCAATAGGCATGTGCCAACTATCAACAAGCTGGCGAAGAGTGCGGCGGATTGGAATAGTAGAGTGTAGCCAGCGCGGCGACCGTCTCCGCGATGCGGGCGCGCAGCTCTGGCGGCTCCAATACTTCGGCCTCGGTTCCCAGGCGTAGCAGGGCGCCCGTGGCGTGCTGGAGCGATTCGATAGGGATGGTGGTAGTGATCCAGCCGTCGGAGTCTGGTGGGCTGGCGGCGCGCTCGGCGGCGCGCGCCACCGCCGAGCCGAGATAGTAGCCCAGCAGTTCGCGGGCGTGTGGCGCGAGGCGAACGGTGGCGTAGCCGCGAACCAGGCGCGCCTCGAACTCCTCGGACCACGCCCGCCAGTGCGCGGCGAGATCGAAGTCGGCGGGGCGCTCGAATCGCGCGTCCAGTGTCTCCAGCGCCTGGATGCGCGAGACGCGATAGATGCGCATCTGCCGCGCCGCCGCCTCGGCTGCCTTGTCGGCGGGAACCTCGTCGCGCGCTCGCGCCACCAGATACCACGCGCCCGACTTCAGCACGACGCCCAGCGGCTCCAGCGTGCGCATGCGCTCGCCCGCTCGGCCAGCGCGCAGATAGCGAATCTGGATCACGCGCTGCTCCCAGATCGCCGCCGCCACCAGCGCCAGGTAGGGCGTCTCATCGGCGTCCTGAAACCAGCCAGGAGCATCGAGATAGAAGCGGTCGCGCATGCGGTCGGCGCTAGCGCGCAGCTCAGCAGGCAGCGCGGCCAGCAGCTTGAGCTGGGCGGAGGCCAGCGTGGCTCCCAGCCCCAGCTCGGCGGCGGCGCTGGGCATGCCCGCCAGAAAGAGCGCCTGCGCTTCGTCGCCGCTGAGTCCGGTCAGCCGCGTGCGATAGCCGCCGATCAGCTGGTAGCCGCCCGCTGGCCCACGATCGGCGTAGATTGGCACGCCCGCCAGACTGAGCGCCTCAACATCGCGATAGACCGTGCGCACCGAGATGTCCAGCTCGGCGGCGAGCTGCTGGGCGGTCATGCGGCCACGGGTTTGCAGGGTCATCAGCAGCGAGAGGAGCCGACTTGCGCGCATGCTCTCCAATTCTCTCGAAAGACTGACACTTTCTGACAGGTATACCTGCCACAATTGTAGCGTAACCGGAGGCGCAACAGCGCACGGTACGACGAAATCCGAGCAGATTCGATGCGCAAGAGGAGCGGTATCAGCCATGACGATGCAGGCGAGCGGAACGATCGAAGGCAAGCTGTGGGAGGAGCGCCCATTCGCTGAGCAGGAGGGCGCGCCGAAGCTGGCGCGCGCCAACGGCCTCGACCTCTACCACGGCGAGATCGAAGCGGAGGGAACGTTCGAATACCTGATGCTGTACGGGCAGGATGGCGTGACGCCCTTCATCGGGATGACGCGCATCGTCGGGCGACTCGGCGAGCGCCAGGGGAGCTTTGTCGCGCGCGGCGACGGCACGCACTCGGAAGGCGGCGTGGTGGCTACGCTGACCATCATGCGCGGCTCAGGCGCGGGCGACCTGACGGGCATCGTCGGCCAGGGCAACCTCGTCTGGAACCAGCAGGAGCAGCGCCTGACCTTCGACTACGACTTCGAGGCGTAGTCGCGAGGGACCTCACCCCCAGCCTCTCTCCCACAGGGAGAGGGGAGCCAGCGGCGCGGGCAAGCGCCTATCCGCTTGCCCGCTGACACGATCCTGGCCTGGGTTCCCCTCCCTTTTAGGGGAGGGGGCAGGAGGAGAGGTTCCGCCTGCCCGTCATCCACCCCGCGCTGCCAGCCGCGCGTGTGTGCGGCGCAGCTCATCCAGCGCGGCGGGGATGGTCGGGTGGGTGTGCAGGTAGAGTGTGCGCTTGCCCAGCAGCACGGAAAGGAAGAAGCTGGCGTGTGCCTCGCCGGGCAGCCCATAGCGGCTAGGGTCGCTGTGGCGCACGCCGATATAGGCTTTCATGCCGAGACGCGGATCATCGGCGCGCAGCAGGCGGCGCGTGCGCTCTGGCGCGACCACGCCCGCCTCCACATAGGCGTCGGGCGCCGCGTCCCACGCCGGCTGATAGCTCGGCGACCAGCGCATCGTCAGTCCTGGCGCATCGCCCGAAGCCATCAGCCACCCACGCGCTTGACCTTGTAGCCAAGCGCCGTCAGCCGCGCGATGACGCGGTCGCGGTGGTCGCCCTGCACCTCGATCACATCATCCTTGACCGCGCCACCCGCCCCGCAGAACTGCTTGAGCGCCTTGCCCAGGCTCGCAATCTCGTCTGGCGCGCCCGGCACGCCCATCACCAGCGTCACCGCTTTGCCGCCGCGTCCCTTGCGGTCGAGCATCACGCGCACCACGCCATCGCGCGGCACGCCGGGGCGAATCTCACCCTCGCGCGCTTGCTGTTGGCAGCGGCATTGATCCTCTGGCAAGCCGCAGCGCTTGCACAGCTTGATGCGCCCGATGCCGGTCACGTAGACCGGGCGGTCGCCTCGCAGATCGCTCACTGGTCGCTGTCCTCGCGTGGTGTGCCTACAGGCTAGTGGCCGCCGCAGGAGCACGCGCCGCCACACGAGCAGCCGCCCTCGCCACCGTCGTCAAAGCCATCGTCGTAATCATCGCCATAACTATCGCCGAACTCGCTGGCACCGCGCGGAGACGCGAACAGCGAGAACATCTTGCGCACGCGCCCTCCGTGGCACTTCGTGCAGACAATATCGCCCTCCGACGCCTCATACGTCGTGAACATCTCGAATTTGCCACGGCAGTCAGCGCAATAGTATTCGTACAGCGGCATTGTACTCTTCCTCTACACAGGTGTTAGCGGCAGGATGGCAGGTCGCGGGCGTCCACTCGCTCTGATCCGCGCGGGGGCGTCTGAGCGGTAGTTGGGGGCGCCCATAGCGTAGTATAGTACACGGCTGCCCGCCACGTCATGGCCGCGACACTCAGCCGCCGGGCAGCGTGAAGCGGTGGACGACGATGCGGCGGGTGTCGCCGTCGGGCGGCCAGGCGCGCTCGACCGCGCTGAGGTGGTCGCGCCAGCCGCACGCCAGCGCCTCGGCGACGAAGGCGGCGGAAGCTTTGCGCCCCGGCTCGGCCAGCCAGAACACTCCGCCCGCTGGCAGCAGCGCTGGAGCCAGCGCCAGCAGCGGCTCGATGTCTTCGCGCTCGTAGAGCACATCCGCCGCCAGCAGCAGATCGTAGGGCGCGCCGCGCAGCAACCGCTCGCGGCCAGCGGGCGTGCGCCAGTTCACCAGCAGCGATGCGGGCGCGCGGCCAGCGACGCGCCGCGTGTTGTATTCGGCGAAGAGCAGCGCATCGTCGAAGAGGTCGCAGACGGTCAGGCGCGCGCCCAGCTGGAGCGCCACCGCCGCCGTCACGCCCAGCCCGCAGCCCAGCTCTAGCGCGCGCCCGCTGTGCGCGCTGGATGGCGCGGCCAGCAGCGCCTCGGCCAGCGCCAGGCCGCTCGGCCAGAGTAGCGCCCAATAGGGCAGGTGCGCGCCCGCCTCCACCGTGGCGCGGGCCGTGGCAGCGGCGCTCTGATCGTCAGGCGGCGGGGCGACGACGCCAGCGGCGCGGCGCTCGGCCTGGCGCGCGGCCATCTGATCGAGCGGCGCATCGGGATCAGCGGGCAGGGCGATCAGCAGCGGCGCGGCGGCCCCAGTCAGCGAGAGCGGCAAGTCGCGCAGGGCGAAGCGGCGCGCCAGCCGATAGCGCAGGCGGGCAAAATCGGCGTCGTCGTGTGAATCCGCGCGCACGCTCATGGCTCGCTCGCGTCTCGCTGCGCATCCTGATCTGGCGCGTCGGCGGCGGGAAGCGTGAAGGCGAAGACGCTACCCTGGCCTGGCGCGCTCGCGTTTAGCCAGATGTCGCCACCCATCGCGCGCAGCGTCTGGCGGCAGATGTAGAGGCCCAGCCCGACACCGCGAATCTGGCTCTGGCGCGCCGAATCGAGCCGCGCGAAGCGGCCAAACAGCCGTCCACGCTCGCGGATCGGGATGCCAATCCCTTCATCCGAGACGAAGACGACGTGATAGGGCCGCGTGCGCGCCGCCTCCAGCACGGCGGGGCATGGCGCGCAGGGGTTGTCGTCCAGCGCGCCAGCCTCCAACTCGCCGTTCTCATTCAGCGGCGGCAGATGCATGGTCGGCTGCTCGGCGATCTCGCCCGCGTCGGCGAAGCTGGCAGGCGCCCAGCGCACCCGTACCCGCCCGCCGCTGGGACTGTACTTGATGGCGTTGCTGATGAGGTTGTCGAGCGCCTCCTTCAGGCGTCCGAGGTCCGCCAGCGCGTACACGTCGTCGGGCGCCTCCATCGTCAGCTCGTGCGTCTGGCCCTGCGATTCTTGCAGCGCGCGGAATGCTCGCAGCGACTCCTCGATCACCCGCGCCAGCCGCACCGGCGTCACATGCAGCTCCAGGCGACCAGTATCCAGCCGTGAGGTCTGGAGCAGGCGATCTGCGACGTTGGCCAGATCATCGGCGGAGTCGGCGGCCCTGGCGACGAAGGCGTTGGCCGTCTCGTCCTCGCGTGCGGCGGGGACATCGCGCAGCAACTCCAGATAGCCCTGCACAACGGTCAGCGGCGTGCGCAGCTCATGCGAGGCGGTGGCGATGAAGTCGTCCTTCATGCGATCCAGCTCGCGCTGCTTGCGATAGGCGCTCTCCAGCTCCACATACACGCGCGCGTTCTCCATCGCCTGCGCGGCCTGCGCGGCGAACAGCTCCAGCAGCCAGAGGTCGTCATCGGTGAACGCGCGGCGCTCGGCGTCGTCGAGCACGTCCACCACGCCGATCACCTGGCCATGATGCGCGAGCGGCGCCGAGATGATGGCTGTGACTGTCTCGTCGGCGTAGATCGCGTTGTGGCCGGGGAAGGCGCGATAGTCATCAATCCGGCGGCCCTGGCCTGTCTGGGCGACCAGCCCGGCCAGCCCCTGGCCCAGACGGATGCGAGCGCCAGTGTAGTCGCGGCGCAGCCCATCCGAGATGACGACCTCCAGATCGTCGCCGTGGCGGCCGCGCGCATAGATCACGCCGGCCTGCGCGCCGAGCAGATTGACCGCGCGGCGCAGGATGCTCCCCAGCAGGCCGCGCGGGTCGTCGCCCACCTGGCTGGAGATGTCGAGCGTGGTGGCGTGCAGCGCCAGCATCTGCGCGATGCGCTCCTGCGCCACATTCGCCGCCTCTTCCGCGCGGTGGCGGGTCGTCACCTGGCGGGTGACATCCGCCGCCGCCACCAGCACGCCGCCGATCACGCCGCCCTCGCCCAACACCGGCGAGGTGGCGCCATTCCAGTAGGTGACGCCGCGCCCCAGTTGGATGGACAGCTCGATGATGGCTCGCGGCTCCGAGCCGTGATAGACCTCATCCAACCGCAGCATCTGCGAGAAGCGCGCCGCGCCATCGGCGATGACCGTGCGCAGCGGATAGCCGAGCGCCTGCGAGGCATCGTCCACGCCGAGCAGATCGAAGAACGTTGGATTGGCCAGCGCCACGACGTGATCGGAGCCGGTCAGCAGCGCCATCGCTACCGGCGCATGGCGCACCATCGTCTGCGCCAGCGCCTCCTGCGTGCGCGAGTAGCTGAGCAGGCGGTCGCGATCCGCCGCCAGCGCCAGCAGATCGGAAAGCTCATCCAGTGCGGTGAGCTGGCGCTGGGCGAGGCGCTGGCGCGTGACCAGCGCGACCACGCCAAGGAACTGGCCGCGCGCGCGCAGCGGCAGCGCCAGCAGCGTCCCTGCATCCGCTTCGCGCTGCTCGGCTTCGGCGTTTGGCGCTTCGACTGCGGGCAGGCGCGCGAACCACGGCGCGGCCAGCTCGCGCTCGTCGTCGCTGAAGAGGACAATGGGATGGCGCGCCGTCACGACCTCCTCGATCAGCGGGTCGGTGGCCGCAGGCTCATGCGAGATTACCACGCCAGCGGGCAGTTGGTCGGTCGCGGGGCCATCGGAGCTGATGGAGCCGATGCGCGGCGTGGCGCTGGGCGCCGCACTCAGCCCGATGCGCAGCCGCAGCGTGGGAAACAACTCCAGCCCGCCGATGTGTTCGCTGGGACCGCTCCAGACGGCTGGCTCGGCGATCCACACCTGGACAACACTCGGCGCGAGACTGGCGGCCAGCTGTGCGCCCGCGATGCGCAGCGCGTCGTCCAGTGGACGATTGAGCAGCGCGTGGCGCATAGTGGGGATACTGCTGAGCAGCGGATCGAGCAGCGGCCCCATCCCCAGCAGCGAGGGCGTCAGGCGGGCGCGCTCCACCAGGCCGACCACGCCGCTCTCGCGGCCGCGGCTGCGCAAGCCAGCGCGGCGCGCGCGGGTGGCCTCGCGAGCCTCGCGCGCGGTCTCGCGGGCGACCACATCAGCGCCCGGCGCATGCTCCTCCGCGCCTGTATCCGCGACATCAGCATCGGGAGATAATGGCTCAGTCGCTCGCCGCATCCTCATATCACCCATCACACAGCGACCTCCTGACACGTCAGCCCGGCGCAAGTGGCGCCGGAACTGGACAACAGCGGACAGCCGGGGAAAGCCGGGGAAACCCAGATGGCGGGGACATACCGGTCAGTGTATGCGGCTGGCAGGCGCCAGGTCAACGCGCGCGCCTATCAGCCTATCACCAGCCTGCCGGTGGTACAATCGTGCGGCGGCGGCTGGATGACGGCGTATGCCTCAACGAAACGCTGACAATGCGCTCCCCGCTACGGCTGAGGCAGCCGATGGTATACTGCCGCTGACATCCGCGCGTGACAGCGCGGTTGGAACTGCGCGCTGCTCGTGAAGGATTCCTCACATGGGACGGTGAGATCGCGATGGTAGCCGGAGATACGGGGATGGCGCCGGATGCGCCGGATGCGCCAGACGCAGCCGACGCGCCACATGCTGAGCATCAGGCGGTGGGCGCGAGCGCGTTGGCTGGCGACATCGCCGAAGAGCGCACCGTGCTGCTGACGGGGTCTGGTCCGCTGGCGTCCAGCAACGCGAGCAACGCGAGCGCGGCGATGGAGCGCGCCACCACCGCGCGCCGCCGCGCTGGCGCCGATCTCGACGCCATCGAGCGCGAGCTGAAGGCGCTGGCAGGCGCCATGCACCGCCACGCCCGCGCGCTGGAGCCATTCGTCGAAGGCTCGTTCGCGACCGACCTGGGCGATCCGCGCACCCGCATACTGGCCGAC
>JAICVT010000232.1 GCA_025935235.1 Ktedonobacterales bacterium
ATCAGCGACAGCGGGCAGGAGCAGCAGGCGTCAGAGACCAGCCCGACGCAGGGCATCGTCTTCACCGTCTATGATGGCGCGACCTTCAACGAATACGCCACCAGCGACCTCGCGCCCGATGCGCTGGCGAGTGCGGTACGGCGGTGGGCCAGCGGGCTGCGGCGGCGCGATGGACCACCGATCGCATTTGGCGGCCACGCCACCATCGCCGGGCAGGGCGCGCGCGACTTCGTCACACCGATGCGGGTTGATCCGGCGAGCGTGCCGCTCAAGCGCAAGCTGGCGCTCGTGCGCGACCTCCAGCGGCGCGCCAAAGCCTTGGACGCGCGCATTGTGCAGGCGCAGGCCCAGTACACCGATGGCGCCTATAGCTCGACCTACATCGGGCGCGGACGCTGGCTGCGGCAGCGCGTGCATCGCCTCAACCTGGGCCTGCTGGTGGTGATGAGCGACGCGGGCGAGACACGCTACAACTTCCTGCCGATCAGCGGCGCGGGCGGCTTCGAGCTGGCGCGCGTGACGGATGAGCAGCTGCGCGAGACGGTCGAGACGGCGGCGCGCCTGCTCAACGCCAAGCGCATCGAGCCGGGCGTCTACGATACCGTCACCGACCCATCGCTCTCCGGCGTCATCGCGCACGAGTGCTTCGGTCACGGCGTCGAGATGGACCTGTTCCCCAAGGGGCGCGCCCGCGCCGCGCGCTTCGTCGGCCAGCGGGTGGCGGCGCCGGGTGTGGACATGTACGACGATCCCAGCGCGCCGGGCGCGTTCGGCTCCTACTACTTCGACGATGAGGGCGAGCTGGCGCGGCCCACGCAGATCCTGCGCGATGGCGTGCTGGTCCACCCGATCAGCGATTTCGCCGCCGCCACCTACGCGGGCGATGCCGCAGGCGCGCACACCGCCAATGGCCGCCGCCAGGACTACACGCGCAAAGCCTACGCGCGCATGAGCAATACCTTCTTCGGCGCTGGCTCCGTCTCGCCCGCAGAGATGATCGCGGGGGTCGAGCGCGGCGTCTATCTGCGGCGCGCCATGAGCGGCATGGAGGACCCGATGGGTTGGGGCATCCAGGTGAGCGCGCTGTATGGCGAGGAGATCGTCAACGGCGCGCTGACCGGGCGGCTCTTCTCGCCGGTCGGCGTCTCGGGCTATGTGCCAGATCTGCTAGCCAGCATCGGCGCGATTGGCAGCGATATGAGCCTGGAAGCGGGCCGGTGCGGCAAGGGCCACAAAGAGTATGTGGATGTCACGGTCGGCGGCCCACACCTGCGAATGAAAGCGAGGCTCGGCTGAGATGCTGGAAGGTGAACTGCGCGTCCAGATGTCCTCGCTGGCTGACAGCCTCGCCGACGCCCTGCGCGCTACCCCCGGCGTGGACGCCTGGCAGGTGACGACCACCCGCCGCGACGAGGCGCAGGTCTATCTGATCGGCGCAGAGATCGAGGAGGCGCGCCGCTCGGTGTCGAGCGAAGAGGCGGTGGTGACGATCCACAACCTGCACGCGCCGCGATCAGATGAGGGCGCCGACGGCGCGGGAGCGGCGAGCGCAGCGGCGCTGGGTGCGACGACGCTGACCGTGCAGCCCGATGAGCTGGCAGAGAGCGGGCCGCTGGCGGCGCGGCTGCGCGATGGCGCGCTGATGGCTAGCCTGACCGATAATCAGCCCTTCGCGCTGCCGGGCGCGCCGACACAGGGCTTTCCGGTGATCGAGGCGGACGACCTGGCGCTGGGCGGCTCTATCGAGGCGGCGGTGGAGCGCGCGGGCCAGCAGTTGCGGGCAGCGCTGCGCCAGACGCCGGGCGTGCGGCTGGGCAGCGCCGAGCTATACGCCGCGCGCATCCATTCATCGCTGACGAACAGCCAGGGATTGAGCGCCAGCAAGCGCGAGACGAGCGTCTACCTCGATCTGGCGCTGCTGGCGGGTGAGGGCGACGACACCGCCGAGTTTCACGCCGAGCTGCGGAGGCGGCGGCTGAGCGATCTGCACCTGGAGCGCGTGGTGGCGGCCTATGGCGCTCTTGCGCTGCACGCGCTGCACGCCAGCGCGCCCGAGGCGTGGGAGGGGCCGGTTGTGCTGAGTGGCGAGGCGGCGGCGCAGTTCTTCAATCCGGTCTTCGGCGGCCCGCTGGCGGCGCACGCCTCGGCGGAGATGGCTTACCAGCGCCTGAGTCGCCTGCGTGTGGGCGAATTCGTGACGCCAGAGGAGCCGCGTGGCGACCGGCTGACGCTGGTGAGCGACGCCGTGCGCCCCTATGGCCTGCGCTCCTCGCCCTACGACGCCAGCGGCATCCCCGCGCACAACGTGACGCTGATCGAGGATGGCGTGTTCCAGCGCCCCTGGGCCGACGCGAAGTACGCGCAATATCTCGGCCTGCCGCCGACCGGCGAGCTTGGTAACCTGACCGTTACCTGCGGCGCGACGCCAGTGGAGCGGCTGCGCAGCCCGGAGGCGGGGCCGGTCTACGAGGTGGTGGCCTTCTCGCTCTTCAATCCCGACCCGGTGACGGGCGACTTCAGCACTGAGATCCGGCTGGGCTACCGCCACGACGCGGCGGGAACGCGGCCGATCAAGGGCGGCGCGCTGGTCGGCAACATCTTCGCCGCACTGGCCGACGCGCGCTTCTCCGCCGAGTCCTTCTCCGATGGCGTCTACCTCGGCCCGGCGGGCATCCGCTTCGGCGCGCTGAAGATCACGGCGGGCTAGCCCTCGCGGTAGCGCTGCTTGGTGGCGCGTGCCATCTCGCGCTCCGACTCGCGCTTCTTGATCGCCTCGCGCTTGTCGTAGAGCTTCTTGCCGCGACACAGGCCCAGCTCGACCTTGGCCAGATTGTCGCTGAAGTAGAGGCGCAAGGGGATCAGCGTCAGGCCCTTGGTCTGGAGCTTGCCGACCAGCCGATCAATCTGGCGGCGGTGCAGCAGCAGCTTGCGCGGGCGCAGGGGGTCGTGGTTCATATACGTCCCCTGCTCGTAGATGGCGATGTGCATGCCGTCGAGCCAGACCTCGCCCTGCCGGACACGCGCATAGGCGCCACGCAGGTTCACATGTCCCGCGCGGATAGACTTCACCTCGGTGCCCGTCAGGACCAGCCCCGCCTCCAGCGTCTCATCCACGAAGTAATCGTGGTAGGCCTGGCGGTTGACGCTGATCGTCTTTGTCTGCTCTGCCACAGCGGCTTCTCTCGCCCCCTCGCGCTCAATCTCGCAGCCTCAGCCGGCGCCTCCCGTAGCTCCCCTCCCCCGCTGTGCGGGGGAGGGGCCGGGGAGCGGGCCAAACGCGATCACGTGCGTTATGATGATAGTGGCGCACGACGCAAGCCAGCGCCACGTTTTGAGCCACGCTTGCGATCAACCTTGCATTCAACGATGCAAACGCTGTACAAACTTCTGTGAGTCTCCAGTGCGGGGCGTTGCGCAGAGCGTCTCGCAGTGGGGACTCACCCATGATACCCCCGTAGACGAGACGCGGACAAGCGGGCGTCCAGGGGGCGGAAGGCTGTTGGCATGTTCTATCGGCTTGGGCTGGCCATGGCCCGCCTGCGCTACTGGGTGCTTGGCCTCTGGTTGATCGCCGCGCTGGCGAGCGTCCCCTTCGCGCCGCGCGTCGCCGAAGCGCTCTCCCCCGGCGGCTTCTCCAGCCCCGATATGGAATCGCAGCAGGCCATCACCGCGCTGCAAAACGGCCTGCACACCAGCTTCACCAACGTGCTGGTGATCTTCTCCAGCAAGACGCTGACGGCCGATGATCCGCGCTTCATCGCACAGGCCACCGCCGCCACGGCGAAGCTGCAAGCGTGGCCAGCCGTCAGCCAGATCGTTCCCTTCACGATTGACCCCACGCAGGTCTCGCGCGACCGGCATACCGCGTTCACCTCAGTCTTTTTGAAGGCCAACCCAGACGAGGCGCCCAGCGACCTGACTGGCTTGCGCCAGCGCATAGCCCAGCAGCCCGACATCTCGGTCGAGATCGGCGGCGGGCCAGTCTTCTACTCCGACATCCAGAGCGTCAGCGAGGCCGACCTGCGTCGCGCCGAAGAGATCGCCTTTCCCTTCGCGCTGCTGGCGCTGGTGCTGGTCTTCCGCTCAGTGGTGGCCGCCGCGCTGCCCGCGATGGTCGGCGGGTGCAGCGTCGCCATCTCACTGGCGCTGCTCTATGCCCTTGCCCTGCACACCAGTATCTCGATCTTCGCGCTCAACATCACCACGCTGTTTGGCCTGGGCCTCGGCGTGGACTACTCGCTCTTCGTCGTCAGCCGCTTCCGCGAGGAGCTGCGCCACGGTCACGGCGTGACTGAGGCGGTCGCCATCAGCATGTCCACCGCCGGGCGCGCCGTCTTCTTCTCCGGTCTGACGGTCTCGATCGGGCTGCTGGGGCTGGTGATCTTCCCGCTGAATGAACTGCACTCGGTCGGCATCGGCGGCATGCTCACCGTCGCCTTCTCCATCACCGCGGCGGTCACGCTGCTGCCCGCCCTGCTGAGCGTGCTGGGTGAGCGCGTCAACGCGCTGCCAGTGCGCCTGCCGCGCTTTGGTCGCGCCCGACGACAGGAAGCGACCGCAGCCAGCGCCTACGATGAGCAGCGCGGCTTCTGGCACGGCCTCTCGCTCTGGGTGATGCGCCGCCCGGTGCTGACGCTCGTGCCGACGCTGGGCTTCTTGCTGCTGTTGGGCGCGCCGTTCCTCAGCGTGCGGTTGGCCGCGCCCGACGCTTCGATTCTGCCGCCGACGGTCAAGTCGCGCGCCGCCTTCGATCTGCTCAACACGCAGTTCGATCAGAGCGAGACGACGCCGATCGTGGTGGCTGTCGAGACGACCGGCAGCCCGCTCGCGCCCGGCAATGTGGCGGCGCTCGACCAGTTCGTCAATCGCATCCAGAGCGACTCGCGGGTGGCGCGCGTCACCAGCATCGTCTCGCTCGACCCGCGCCTGACCCTCCAGCAATATCAGCTGCTCTATAGCGACCCCAAGGCCATCGCCGACCCGTACATCTCGCGCTCGCTGGCGGCGCTGGCGGGCGACAATATCACGCTGGTGCAGGTCTACAGCAAGTACGGCATGCTCGATCAGCGCTCCGAGGCGCTCGTGCAGGCGATCCGCGCCGCCGAGCCGCCCAGCGGGATGCGCGTGCTGGTGGATGGCGGCACGGCGGGCATCATTGACTACGTGAACACGCTCTACGGCGCGTTCCCCTATGCGCTGCTGCTGATCGCGCTGATTACCTATGTCGTGCTGGCGCTGCTCTTCCGCTCGCTGACCCTGCCGCTCAAGGCGATCCTGATGAACACGCTCTCGATTCTGGCGAGCTATGGCGCGCTGGTCTTCATCTTCCAGCAGGGCCACTTCAGCAACCTGCTCAACTTCACGCCGCTGGGCTATGTCGAGGCCAGCTCGCCGATCCTGATGTTCTGCGCGCTGTTTGGCCTCTCGATGGATTATGAGGTCTTCCTGCTCTCGCGCATCCGCGAGGCGCACGAGCAGACCGGCGATAACACGCGGAGCGTGGCGCTGGGGCTGGAGCGTAGTGGCGGCATCATCACCAGCGCGGCGGCCATCGTGATTCTCGTCAGCGCCGCCTTCGCCTCCGCCGATATGGTGATCGTGAAGGCGCTGGGCGTGGGGATGGCGCTGGCGGTGCTGCTGGACGCGACGCTAGTGCGCGGGCTGCTGGCCCCCGCTACCATGCGGCTGCTCGGCGAGATCAACTGGTGGTGGCCGTGGCCATTCAACCGCTGGCTGCCCGCGCATGAGTACCGCGAAGCGACGGCCGCCAGCATGGCGCCAGCCAGCGAGCACATGGGCGATCCCGCGCAGGCGCCAACAGGCGCCACAGGAGGCCCGCGATGATGCGCCGCACATGGTTGAATAAAGCGTCGTGGCTGGTGGCGCTGCTCGCACTTATAGCGCTGCTGGCGGGCTGCGGCGTGCCGGGGACGATCCACACGCAGAGTACGCTGCCGCCCACGCGCCCGACGGCCACGCCCGCGCCGCTGCCGCCAGTGGCGATGCCCCAGGACGAGGCGCCGCACCACGATCTGACCGAGTGGTGGTATTACACCGGCCACCTGCGCGGCGCCGACGCGCGCGGGCAGGCGCACACCTACGGCTTCGAGCTGGTCTTCTTCCAGACGCTACGCGGCGACCTGCCACCCTACTACGCTGCGCACTTCGCCGTCAGCGACATCACAGCGGGCGCATTCCACTACGACGAGCGCGCGGGGTTCGCCAGCTCACCGGCTCCCGCCATCGGCACGACCAATCCAGCCCAGGGCTTCGATCTGGCGCTGGGCGGCTGGACGGTGCGCGGGCTGGACGGCCACGACCAACTCAGCGCCGCGCTGGACGGCTACAGCATCCAGCTCAACCTGACCGATGAGCTGCCGCACGCCATCCTGCACAATGGCAATGGCATCATCTCGTATGGCGCGGGCGGCTTCTCGTACTACTACTCGCGCCCACTGATGGCGGTCAGCGGCGCGCTGCTCGACCACGGCGCGCAGGTGCAGGTGACGGGCCAGGCGTGGATGGATCACCAGTGGGGCAACTTCGTCTCGCTGCAAGGCGCTGGCTGGGACTGGTACAGTATCCAACTCGCCGACCACACCGAATACATGCTCTATGTTATCCGCGACGCGCAGAAGCAGGCGGTGGCGACGTTCGGCACATACATCGCCGCCGATGGCGCGGCCAGCGAGATCCCGCCGCAGCAGATCGAGACGCAGGCGACCGGCTCGTGGACCAGTCCGGTGACGGGCGGCGTCTATCCCTCTGGCTGGCGGGTGACGCTGCCAGGGCAGCAGGTCAGCCTGACGCTAACGCCGCTGCTGCTCGATCAGGAGCTGGTGACGGCGCGCTCGACCGGCGTGGCCTATTGGGAGGGCGCGGTCGGCGTCAGCGGGACGGCGGCGGGCAAGCCGGTGACGGGCGAGAGCTATGTAGAGCTGACCGGCTACGCCAGCATCCCATCGTCCTCGCCCAGCGCGGCCACACCATAGTGTGACGACTGCATCTAGTGATCGGGTAAGCGCACGATGGCTGATGACATACTCGCTGGATTGGATACAGTTCCGTGGGAACTGTACCAACATGCCTATGGCCCGGCCGTTGACACGCCAACGCATATCCGCGCGCTGCTTTC
>JAICVT010000134.1 GCA_025935235.1 Ktedonobacterales bacterium
CTTGCAGGCGTCGGCTGGGATGCTCTTCATCTGGACGAATCCCAATGCGCAGCCGCCGATTGGCAACCTGGAGGCGCTGGCGCCATCGGACTTCTCCATCAAGTGGAAGGCGCCGATCGACAATCGCAATGCGGCCTGGTTCCAGGCGGGGTCGTGATCGCGCGTTGAGAGCGAAAGGGTAGCGCGCAGGCAAAGCGGGTTCTACAAGGTCCACCAATGCAACCTCTCGTTCGCGGCTGCGCTCCGTTCTGTCGCCCCCACTGGCAGACGGTCAGGGTGAGGGGGAATCGCGGCCGACGAAAAAGCCCCGACCGCTCGTGGCGGTCGGGGCCAGTGATGCGCGACAGAGCTGCTAGCTGCGCGAGGCGGGCACGACTGTCTGCGTGGCGGCGGTGGGTTTGCCGCCGGGTTTGCGGGTGAGGTAGAGGAAGTAGCCGCCGACCACCGCCAGGAAGAGCAGATAGAGCGAGAACTGCAAGACGGTTGGCGACTGCGCATAGCCAATGAAAGAGTGCAGCATATCGCCCACCATGCTGTCCTCGGAGAGTAGATGCGCCGTACTCCAGAGATGCGCATTGCCGAAGCTGACCCAGCCCAGCTCTTGCAGGTTCTGGATCGTATCGGCGACCAGCCCCGCCGCGAAGATCAGCAGCAGTGCGCCCATGTAGCGGAAGAAGAGGCGGAAGTCGAGCCGGTAGCCCATGCGATAGATCGCCCAGCACAGCCCGACCGCAGCCAGCACGCCCAGCGCCGCCCCGGTCAACCAGAGGATGCCGCTGGTCTGGAAGGCGAAGGCCAGCGCGAAGACCGCTGACTCCAGCCCTTCGCGGCCCACGGTGATAAAGGCCAGCAGTCCCAGCGCGAAGCCAGAGCCAGCCTGCGATGCCCGCTCGGTGATCTCCTTCTTGAGCGTGCGGCTGTGGCGTTGCATCCAGAAGGTCATCGTCGTCAGCAGCACGACCGCGATGGCATAGGTACCCGTCTCGAAGATCGTCTGGAAGGTCGTGTCGTCGTATTCGCGCACGGTCGAATAGATGATAACGCCGCCGACTACTGAGCCGATGACCGCCAGCGAGACCCCGATCCAGACGGCGCGAACCTCGCGGGTCTTGCCCATCTGGTGGAGCGCTGCCAGCAGGATGCTGACGACCAGACTCGCCTCCAGCCCTTCGCGCAGCAGGAGGATGAATGCAGGTAGCATGCGGGAACTCTCTATCTAGCGGTCGTGCGGCGGCCCACGCTGGTTGCCGATCTCATCCGTGTCACCCGTGCGGCACTGATCGGGCAGCGCTGTGCGCTCACGCCATCCATCTGCCGTATATCTGACCTCTCCACTCGGATATTAGCATTGCCTAATGTCATCCGTCAACCTGATTGCCTGAGCGTCGGCTGACGGTCGCGCATCGGGTGAGCGCCCTACAGAGCACGCCGCGCCCTGAGGCTCCACTCTCCCGCACAGCGGGGGAGGCGCTGGGGGCGGGGGCGTTCACTTCCCTGTTTGTAGCGTCATGCCACGGCCATGCCATACAATAGAGCATCGCTTGTTCCATCGCCTGGTTGTGGAGTTTCTGGCGCTGTGGGTCCTGGCGCGCAGGGCGCGCGGGCGCGGCGCCGCCACTCGTACATTGACCACTGAGACCACTGACATGCCCTGATGCCGCGCCGCTCTCAGGCGCGGCGCGGAAGGAGAGTCCCACGATGGCGCGCGTCACACCCGATCAGATTCGCCAGATGAAGGTACGCGGGGAGCGCATCCCCATGCTGACGGCCTATGACTATCCAACGGCATCCATTCTCGACAGCGCGGGTGTGCCGCTGCTGCTGGTTGGCGATACGCTGGGCATGGTCATCCAGGGCAACGACAGCACACTGCCCGTAACGGTGGACGACATCATCTATCACACGCGCGCGGTGCTGCGTGGCGCCAAGCATGCGCTGGTGATCGCCGACATGCCCTTCGGCTCGTTTCAGGTCAGCCATGAAGAGACATTGCGCAACGCGGCGCGGCTGATGAAAGAATCCGGCGCGCAAGCCGTCAAATTAGAGGGCGGTGTGCGCGTTGCGGCCAGCGTCCGCGCGATGGTGGACGCGGGCATTCCGGTGATGGGGCATGTCGGACTGACGCCGCAGTCGGTCAACGTCTTCGGCGGATTCAAGGTGCAGGGCAAGACGGAAGCCTCGGCGCGGGCGCTGCTGGCCGATGTGGCGGCGCTCGAGCAGGCGGGGGTCTTTGCCATCGTGCTGGAGCTGGTGCCCGCCGAACTGTCGCGCCTGATTACCGAGCGCACGAGCGTCCCAACCATCGGCATCGGCGCGGGGCCATACTGCGATGGCGAGGTGCAGGTGATTCACGATGTGATGGGCCTGTTCCCCGACTTCACGCCGCGCCACACCAAGCGCTACGCCGACCTGGGCGCGGCGATGCGCGCAGGCGTGGAGCAATACATCAGCGAGGTGCGCGACCGCAGTTTCCCGACCGAGGCGCAGAGCGCGCCGATTGACGCGCGCATCGTCGAGCGGCTGCGGCGAGAATCAGCCGACCAGCCAGCCGATGGCTCGGAGGGCGGCGAAGGCTGAGCGGCTGGCTAGCCCGTCGGGGCGTCGGTGTCAACGAAACGTCCGGTCTGACGTTACATGTGTAGAGCAGGCGCCGGGCGCCGCGATGACGCGCGCTCGGCGGCGCCAGGGACGCGGTGAGAGTCCGGGACGACGAAAGGGACTGGTGTGACTTCGCTGGTAGGTCAATGGCTGGGCGAGTACCAGATGGAGGCCGAGCTGGGCCGTGGCACGATGGGCGTCGTGTATCGCGCGCGGCAGGGCCAGACCGGGAAGCCGTTCGCCGTTAAAGTCCTGATTGATGCGCTGTGCGCCGATGTCACCTTCGTCACCCGCTTCATGCGTGAAGCGGCGATTGTCGCGCGGCTGAATCACCCTAACATCGTGCGCGTCTACACCTCCGGGCGACAGGATCAGCACATCTACTTCGTGATGGAGTATTTCCAGGGTGTGACCGCTGGCCAGATGTTGCGCGACCGCAAGCGGCTGCCCTGGGGCGAGGTGATCGAGATCGCGGCGCAGGCCGCCGATGCGCTGTCCTACGCGCATATCGAGGGGCGGCTGGTGCATCGCGACGTGAAGCCAGAGAACATGCTGGTGGACCGCTGGCGGCGCGTGAAGCTGCTGGACTTCGGGCTGGCGCGCATCGAGGGGATGGACGCCATCACACGCGCGGGTACGGTCGTCGGCAGCCTGTATTATGTCTCGCCAGAGCAACTGCTGGGGCGCAAGCTGGATGGTCGCTCGGATGTCTACGCGCTGGGCGTCAGCATGTATGAGATGCTGACCGGGCAGCGTCCCTATCGCGGCCAGACACTGACGGAGATGAGCGACGCGATCCTCTATGGCGTGGCGACCCCCGTGCGCCAGCTCGAACCGAGCGTCCCCGCCGACCTGGAACGCATCGTGACCAGGGCGATGGCGCGCGACCTGAGCCAGCGCTACGCCTCGGCCAGCGAGCTGCACATGGACCTGCGCGCGCTCCAGGCGACCATCGCGTCGCAGCCCGCCGCCGAGGCCGCTGAGGCGAGGCGCGCGGAGGCTGGCGCGCCAGAGCCGCATGAGCAGCGCGAGGCAGCGCCTGCGCCGCCAGGCCAGCGCCGCACGCTGCGCTCCAGCTTCCGCCCCGCCAGCCTGGAGCCGGCTCCCCACAGTGAGCATCGCGCGCCGCGCTCGCTGGACCCGCGCTAGGCGCCCCTCACCCCAACCCTCTCCCCCTGGGAGAGGGAGCGGAGCGTTAGCAGCGGGCCAACTGGCTCGGCCCTCAGTCGGAGTTACGCCTGCCATGCCTTCGCCGTCGGCTCACAGCGTTCGCCTACCACATTTCCCCTCTCCTTCTGGGAGAGGGGCAGGGGTGAGGGCGCGCACAGAAAGCCTTGCCTGCTGGCGTTCGCGCGGCCCTGGTCGTATACTTCGAGTGAGCGCATGTGAGAATGGCGTCCGCGCGTGGGCGCCGCATTGAACTGACCACTGCGCATCTATTCAATTTTATTCGCATGTATCTCATTCAGGAGCGATCAGCATGGCCGACACGAAATCGAGCGCGAACAGTCCCGCCAGGGGCGCCTCGGGCGGATCAGGTGGATCAGCTGGATCAGGTGGCGGCTCGACCGGCGGCTCGCTGGGCCAGCGCCTCGCGGGATTCTTGCGCGGGCCATCGGGCGGCGGGCTGATGGGTCGCAAGACCTCCAGTACATCGCGCTTCATCGTCGGCTCAATCACCTTCATCCTCGTCGCCGAGCTGCTGACCTATCTGGTGAACTTCGCCGATGTCTCGCTGAATCTGCATCTCCAGCAGCCGATTCTCGCCTCGGCTGGCTCCAACTGGAGCTGGCTGAGCTGGTTCTTCCTCATCAATGTTGTCATCATCCTGGGGCTATGGATCGGGCTGAACAAGATGGGCTTCTTCCCGCGCGATATGTGGGCCTCGCGCAATGGCACGACCAACTCCACCGCGCGCGGCGCCTCCAGCAATGGGAACGGCGCCAAGAACGGCTCACAGAACAACGTCAACCAGATTCCCGGCATCGGCGCGACACGCACCCGCGCTGAGCGGCGTTATGCGGCGGCGGCAGCCGAGGCGGCGGCGGAAGCGGCGGCGAAGTCCAAAAAGAAGGGCAATGGCGCGACCGCCGCGACCCCAACCACCAGGACTAGCAAGCGCGCCGCCGTGATCGAGGATGTCGGCACGCAGCACGACGCAGCCTATGAACGCGCCAGGACAGCCCAACGCCAGCGCCAGCGCCGGGCGCGCCGCTAGCTCGCGCGCTTGGCGGCGCCGCCTGCGTCATGCGGCGCCATGCGGCGCCATGCGGCGGATCGGGCGGACAAGGGGCGGGCAAGGAGAGGATTCGGCGGACATGATCGAGCAGTTGCGCATCGGCGCGCGCGTCTTTAGCAGCGATGGCAAGCAGATTGGCGCGCTCAGCCGCGTCGTGGTCAGCCGCGCGGAGCTGATGGTGACGGCGCTGGTGGTTGACCCCGGCCCACACCTGAGTGAACTGCTGGAGCCAGGCGGGCTGGATAAATCGCGTGATCGCACGGTTCCGGTGGCGCTGGCGCGCGAGGTGACGGACGACGGCATCACGCTGAACTGCGATCCAGCCGCCTTCGCCCGGCTGCCGCTCTTCGAGCGCCGCGAGTATGTGGACACGCCGGTCGAGGCGGGCCATTCACGCTTCCGGGTCGGCGAGCTGGTCAATTACCTGGCCTCGGCTTTTGGGCTGGGCGCCGCGCCCTACGTGCCCGACACCGAGGAGATCACGCTCGACCTCGCCCCTGGCTCCGATGCGCTGCCTGACGATGCGCCCATCTGGCGCAACACCCCGCGCGAGGAGATCGGCGTAGTCGAGCGCACACTGGCCGATGCCGCCACCCAGCGTGTCACTGGCCTGGTGATGCGCCGCCACTCGATTGACGACCGGCTGGTGGTTGTGCCAGCCAGCGTCATCACCTCGGTCGAAGATGGCGTGGCGCATGTCGAGCTGACCGATGAGCAGCTCGATCATCTCCCGCTCTACGAAGACGAAGACTAGCGCCGCGACGACCCGTAGTAGCTCCCCTCTGCCGCACAGCGGGGGAGGGGTTGGGGGCGGGGGCCATCCCCCCGTCATCCCTGCGTCATCCTTCGCGGCCCTTGTTCGTTGTATTCCGCAGAACCAGTAGCCCCAGCGATTGACCACTCAGCGGGAGGCGTGGCGGATATGGCAAGCAAACAGGGACGTGGCGTGGCGAGCGACGCGAGCGACGCGAGCGACGCCCATGAGCGCGAGGGAGCGCGGCGCCTGCTGACGCGTCGTGAGTTCGTGGGCGTCGCGGCAGCGACAGTGGCGGTGGCGGGTTGCGCGCCCTTTGCCGCGAGCAGCGTCGCGCCGCATCCCACTGCGAGCGCGTTCAAGCTCACCGCGCCAGCGGTGGTCAGCTGTGACGCCACGGTGCCCGCCGATCTCGCGTCAGCGGTCATCGCCACGCTGGGCGGCCACGGCGGAGTCGAGGTGGCCTACGCGCTCTCGTCGCCCGTTCCGCCAGCCGACTTCTTCCTCACCTTCGGCGCGCCGCTCAAAGGCTACGCGACCAGCGCGACGATTGGCCAGAGCGCCTGGGCGCTGGCGACCCACCTGCGCGTGCCGGTCGAGGAGGTCAGCCACGCGCAGGCGCAGGGGCTGCTGAGCGGCGCCATCGGCGACTGGAGCGCGGTGGGCGCGCCCTACAGCCTGCCTGTGCAGGTCTTCGCGCTGGCCGGGCTGCCCGCGCCAACCGGCGTCGCGCTGGCCAAGTCAACGCGGAAGCTGCCCACCTTCGGGGCGCTGCTTGATGCCCTGAGCGCCACGCCGGGATCGCTGGCGGCGCTGCCCGCCGACGCCTTCGACTGGTCGCTCCACCATGTCGGGGTAGATGGCGTCTTTCCGGCGCAGGGGCGCGGCGATGTGGCGAAGTCGGCCCTGGGTGGGCTGGCGCTGCGGCTGTGCGCCTCGGATGCGCTGGCGAAGCGTGGCTGCGATCCAGCGAAGGTCGGCGCGGCGGCGCACACGGCGCTGGCGGGCGCGGCCCCCACGCTGGATATGATCGCGGTCGGCGACATCATGCTGGGGCGCGGCGTGCTGAACCAGATGCTCGCGCGCAACGACTTCAGCTTCCCCTATCGCGGCGTCCACGATGAGCTGGCGCAGGGCGATCTGCGCGTGGCCAATCTGGAGTGTATGGTAACCGATCTGGTCGCGCCGCCCTCTGATCCCTCCACCTTCACCTTCATCTGCCCCTCAAAGGGCATTGATGGGCTGACCTACGCGGGCTTCGACATCGTGACGCTGGCCAACAACCACGCCAACGGCGAGGGGCAGACGGTTTTCGCCGACCAGCGCCGCCTGCTGACCAACGCGGGCATCCTGCACTGCGGCGGCGGAGAGTCGCTGGCTGAGGCTACCATGCCCGCCATCAAGACGGCCAAGGGCATGCGCGTGGCGATCCTGAGCTACGACAACATCATGCCGCAGGGGCCATTCGCCACCGAATCCTCCTGGGGGCTGGCGCCGATCAACGTGGAGACGCTGCCCGCTGATCTGGCGGCGGCGCGGCGGCAGGCCGATCTGGTGATCCCCTACTTCCACTGGGGCATCGAGTACACCAAGGACCCCACCACCTACCAGCAGGGCGTGGCGCGGGCGGCGATTGACGCGGGCGCCGATATGGTGCTGGGCAACCACCCCCACTGGACGCAGGCTATTGAGCGCTACAACGGCAAGTTGATTATCTACTCGATGGGCAACTTCGTCTTCGATCAGGACTGGTCGGAGGAGACGCTGGAGGGGATGCTGCTGCACCTCTACTGGCGCGCGGGCAAGCTGGTGAGCGTGCGCTTCCGCCCGACCAAGGATCACAACCGCTGCCAGCCCACCATCATGTCGCCCGCCGAGGCGGTCGGCGACTTCGAGCGCATGTGGTCGGGAAGCGATATGCTGGCCTCCGGGCTGCATGGCGCGGGGTAGGGATACGGACGCCTGAAGGCGCAGGCTAGGTGACCTGCGGGCCGCGAGAGCCACGCCTGCGCGGGCTGGGCATTCAGCCACGTGTGAGCGCAAGGTAGCAGACGCTATTGCTAGCGCCATCCATCGAGCGGAGCGGGGTCAACGGAACACCCTCTCCCAGAGGGAGAGGGCAGGGTGAGGGCCGCCATGCTGGACTACCATCCGGTGACGCGCGAGCGGCTGGACGACCTGCGGCGCTTCTCGGAGCGGCATGGCCGGTTCCGCTATTGCTCGTGCATGCGCTGGCGCATGACCAGCGGCGAGTACAGCCGCGCAACCAAAGAGGAGCGCGTGGCGGCGCTGGAGGCGCGCGTGGTGGCTGAGACGCCGGTCGGCGTGCTGGCCTATCAGGATGGCGAGCCGGTCGGCTGGGTCAGCGTGGCGCCGCGCGAGACGTATGGCGCGCTGGAGCGCTACAAGGCGCTGGCGCGCGTAGATGACGCCCCGGTCTGGTCAGTGGCCTGCTTCTTCCTCGACCGGAGCGCGCGCGGCCAGGGCGTCACGCTCGGCCTGCTCAACGCCGCCGTCGCCTATGCCCGCTCGCGGGGCGCGCGGATTATCGAGGGCTATCCTGTCGAGCCTGGCCCGCGCCTCTACACCTACATGGGCGCGCCCGCGACCTTCCTCACAGCGGGCTTCGTGGATGTCACCCCGCCTGGGCGCGAGCGCCTTGTGATGCGCTACACAGTCGGCGCGGCTCCAGCGGATCGAGCCAATCACTGAGAGCGCCCGACTCGTCATACTCGTAGTAAGCGTGTAGTGACGGCGGAGCTGAGGGCGCCACAGGAGGGGATCACCATGCGGCAGAACGATTTGCGGACCCGCGAGCTTGACGACGACTCCCGCGAATATCCCGCGCAGCCGGGTGCGCCGGAGAAGCCGCCTACGCGACGCGGCGCGCTGGCGCCTGTCGCGGCGCTGCTGGTGGTGGCGCTGATCGGCGCGGTGCTGGTGACGCTCTCTACCCGCCAACCAGCGCGTGGCGCGACAGGCGCCTCTGCGGATGGCACGCCCGTGGCGGCGCTCTCGCCGACTGCGGCGACGCATCCGGCGCAGACGCTGACGCATGGGGCGGGGCTGCCAGAGGGTGTCGAGATCATCACCTTCACACTGACGGGGCCTGACGAGGGCTGGGGAACGGGTGGCGTCATCACCAATCCAGTGACCGGCGTGCCAGATCGCGGCATGGTGCTGCATTACACCAGTGGCGCGTGGACGCAGGTCGGCCCATCGCTGCCGGGCGCGTACCTCGGCGGGATAGACATGCTCTCGTCCTCGGAGGGCTGGGTGATGGGCGGCGATGCCTACGCCAACAGCATACTGCTGCACATCACTGGCGATACGTGGCAGAAGGCGTCGCTGCCCGCAGTTGATCCGCACGGCGCGCCCCAGATCATGGCGATGCGCACGCCAGACGAGGGCTGGATGGCGATGGCGAATCCGAAGGGCGCGCAAGGTGGAGCGAACACGTCGCTGCTGCACGATAGCGGCGGCTCGTGGTCGCTGATCCACACCAGCCTGCAATACATCACCGACATCGCGCCGGTCGCCGATGGCGAGGCGTGGGTGATCGGCTGGAACGCCGATGGGACCAGCTCGCTCGTGCATGTGCTGGATGGTATGGCGGCAGTGGAGCTGAGCAGTCCGGGCAACAGCACATTCAACCGCCTGCGCGTGTTCGCGCCCAACGACATCTGGATCGAAGGCGCCATGCACGCCGCGACGAACGCTGACATTGACGATGTGCCGCTGAACTATCACTACGACGGCCAGGCGTGGTCGAACGTGAACTTGCAGGTTCCCGACGGCGCGCAGCATACTGGCATCGTCTCAGGCGAGGTCGCGTGGAGCTTTACCAGCGCGCAGCTGCCACCACCCAACGAGACGGCGTATGGCGCCATTAGCTCGATCTCCTCCAACGCCAGCGGCGCGTGGCAGAAGCTGAGCCTACCTTACAAGAACCTGCAATCTATCGAGATCGTCTCCAGCTCCAGCGCGGATGTCTGGGCCATCGGAACCTACATGGTCAACACGCAGCTCCCCGACCACAACGGCGCGCAGAGCTTCGCTGGCATCAGCCACTACGTGCTACTGCGCTACACCAACGGCGCCTGGACCGAATGGGGCCGACGTTGAGGAGCGCTCTGTCATTTCCTGCTCGTACGCGATGGGCGCACGAGTCCTTTTCCTATTCGGTGGACTCTGGCGCAAGCAGCACGATGCGGAATCCAGAGTAGTCGTACCCATACCGAGAATCTTGGCCGTAGCGGGACGCTGAGCGTACTATTTCAGGCGCATCGCACCACGAGCCGCCGCGTACGGAAACGCTACCGGGATTCGAGTAGTTACGGGCAGTCACACGGCCAGCGTACACGTAACTATTTTCAGTAGGATACACGCTGGCAGTCCACTCCCTAACGTTTCCGCTCATGTCTTCCGCGCCGCATGGGCTAGCGCCACTTTTCCGCCCCGCGCGCAGATTTTCCTCACGCGGTCCATACCAGCCTACTGGTGTCGTTGTCCCCTGATTGCTGGCATCGGCGTTACAGCGAGTCGCA
>JAICVT010000087.1 GCA_025935235.1 Ktedonobacterales bacterium
AGCGCGCACGCCAGCCAGACCAGCCAGACGAATGGCAAGGCGCGCGCCACGACCCAGGAGCGCCCATTCGTCAGCGACGCCACAGAGGCGTCAGACGCGGCGGGCCAGTCCGCGGAGGGCGAGCCACTCGATGCGCTGGCCCCGCTGGAGGCGGCGCTCGGCCACACCTTCGCCAATCGCCAGCTCCTGCTCGACGCCCTCACCCATCGCTCCTATGCCTATGAGTTCGCCGCGCCAGGGGTCATCTCGAATGAGCGGCTGGAGTTCCTGGGCGACGCGGCGCTGGGCCTCATCAGCGCCGATCTGCTCTATCAGCAGCGTCCCGACGCGCAGGAGGGCGACCTGACCCAGTTGCGCGCGGCGCTGGTGCGCGCCTCCACGCTGGCCGAGTTCGCGCGGCGCATCCCGCTAGGACCCTATCTGCGGCTGGGGCGCGGCGAAGAGGCAACGGGAGGGCGCGACCGCGAGACGCTGATCGCTTCGGCCTTCGAGGCGGTGATCGGCGCGCTCTATCTGGATGCCGGCCTCGCCGCGGCCCAGGCCTATCTGACGCCGCTCTTGCGCGCCGAGGCCACCAGCGCGGTGAAACAACGCCGCGTCAAAGACGACAAGTCGCTCCTGCAGGAGCTGGCGCAGGGGCAGCTCAGCGTCACACCGCGCTATGTGGTCGTCAACCAGGAGGGACCGTCGCACGACCGCGTCTTCACTGTCGAGGCGCTGCTGGGCGAGGTGGTGATCGGGCGCGGGCAGGGCCACAGCAAGCGCGAGGCGGAGCAGGCCGCCGCCCATGCCGCGCTACAAGACCCCGGCTGGTCGGCGTCCGAGCCGCCTGAGGCATCCGAAGCGGCAACGGAATCAGCGCCCGAAGAGTAGCGCGTGGAGGAGGAGTCGCCAGATGGTCAACCAAGCGCCTGCAGACGCCTATGCGCCTGAGGGCGTCGTCTCCAGGTCCAGCGCGTTCACATTCATCGAGACGACCAAGCGTATACAGAAGGCGCTGGCAAGGAACGGATTCAGACTGTACGCCCTGATAGACCACAGTGCAGATGCCACTGGAGTTGGTGTGGCGATGCCAGAGGCGACTGTGCTCATCTTTGGCAAACCTGAGGCTGGAGCGCCGCTGATGGTCGCCTCTCCGCTGCTGGCGCTCGACCTGCCGCTGAAGGCGCTCATCTGGCAAGATACGGCACGGCAGGTCTGGGTGAGCTACCTCAGCCCGGCCTGGCTCGCCCAGCGCTACCACATCCCCGCCGACCTGGCGCGCAATATCGCGGGTATGGAGCCGCTGATTGCGGCGGCCATCCAGCCGTGAAGTCATCGTGAGGCAGATGCGAGGAGGGTAGCGGCATGCGGATCGAAGCAAAACTGGCCGAGCGCGGGCTGATCCTGCCGAGGGCGCTGGATGTGGGCGGCGCGATGCGGCTCCCCTTCGCGCAGGTGCGCGTCTTTGGCGACCGCGCGTTCATCGCTGGCCACGGCCCAACCAATCCAGATGGCTCCGTCGCCGAGCCGCTGGGCAAGGTTGGGCGCGATGTCACGCTGGAGCAGGCCTATCACGCCGCCGAGCTGACGACGCTGGCGATGCTGGCCGACCTCCAGCGCGCGCTGGGCGACCTCGACCGCGTCACCGCCTGGCTGCGCGTCTTTGGGATGGTGCAGACGGCGGCGGGCTTCCAGCAGACGCCAGCGGTCATCAATGGCTGCTCTGATCTGCTGCTCGATCTCTTCGGTCCAGAGGTCGGCCCGCACGCCCGCAGCGCCGTCGGCATGGCCGAGCTGCCCTTCAACATCCCGGTCGAGATCGAGGCTGAGGTCGCCATCAGCGCGTCGTAACGAGCGAATTGGAGCGCACTGGCATGGATACGCCGAAGTGGTATCCCGATGAGCTGGCGCGCGCGGGCGCCGAGCATCGCGACCCGTCCTACGTTGCGGGCTACGACCGCAAGGCGGCGGTTGACCCGGCGGAGGATCTGGCGCTGCTGCGCGGCCTGGGGCTGGGCGCCAGGAGTGTCGTCGTGGACCTCGGCGCGGGAACGGGAGCCTTCGCGCTGGCCGCAGCGTCGCACTGTGGCCAGGTGATCGCGGTGGATGTCTCGCCGGCGATGCTGGCGGCGTTGCGAGCTAAGGTCGAGCGGCTGGGGCTGCGCAACATCACCTGCGAGCAGGCGGGTTTCCTCAGCTACCAGCATCGCGGCGCGCCCGCCGACCTCGTCTATTCGCGCAATGCCCTGCACCATCTGCCCGACTTCTGGAAGGCGCTGGCCTTCCAGCGCATCGCAGCGATACTGCGCCCAGGCGCAGCGCTCATCCTGCGCGACCTGATCTTCTCGTTCGAGCCGAGCGAGGCCGCGCAGAGCATTGACGCCTGGCTGGCCAGCGCAGATCAGCGCGCGGACGATCCCAACCCTGGCTGGTCACGCGCCGAGCTGGAAGAGCACCTGCGCGACGAGTACAGCACGTTCACCTGGCTGCTGGAGCCGATGCTGGAGCGCGCGGGCTTCCAGATCGAGGAGCGGCGCCTGAGCCCTTCGGGCATCTACACCGCCTACCTCTGTCGCAAGCGCGACCGCGCCACGCAGCCTCTGCCGCAATAGAGCGAGGAGGAGCGAGACGGGCGGACACAGCGCCGCGCCACCACCAGCTACCAGGCCGCGTCGCTCGATACTGGCGCTCAGGAGCCGTGGCTCGCCTGGTCGGCATCCTGGCTCGTCCGGCTCGTGAAGAGCGACGCGCCAATCGAGATGGCCAGGATGCACGCGATGAGACCCAGCGAGAGCGCGATGGGCATGTGATAGAGATCGGCTATCAGCATCTTGATCCCCACCAATACCAGAATGGCGGCGAGGCCATATTTCAGATATCCGAAGCGCTCAATGGAGCCAGCCAGCAGAAAATACAGCGAACGCAGGCCAAGGATGGCCAGGATGTTGGAGGTATAGACGATGAACGGGTCCGTCGTGATCGCGAAGATCGCGGGGATGGAGTCGAGCGCAAAGATCAGGTCGGTGCTTTCCAGCAGCAGCAGAACCACCAGCAAGGGTGTGATCCACCAGCGTCCATCGCGGCGCACGGCAAACCGGGCGCCCTGGTAGTCCTCGGTGACGGGAAACAGCCGCCGGGCCAGGCGCACGATAGGATTCTTATCGGGCTGCACGTCGCGCTCCTGATGCAGCGCGAGGCGGATGCCCGTGATGACGAGGAACGCGCCGAAGAGATAGAGCACCCAATGGAAGGTCTCGACGAGCGCCGTGCCTAGCCCGATGAGCGCGCCGCGCATCACGATCGCGCCGAGTACACCCCAGAACAGCACGCGGTGCTGGTACTCCGCTGGGACGGCAAATGACGAGAAGAGCAAGACAAAGATGAAGATGTTATCCACGCTGAGCGATTTTTCGATCAGATAGCCCGTCAGAAATTGCGACCCAACCTCCGGACCATACCAGAGAAAGAGCGCTCCAGCGAAGAGGAGTGACAGGCCAATCCAGACGGCGCTCCACACCGCTGCTTCGCGGAACGAGACCACATGCGCCTTGCGGTTGAACACGCCTAGATCAAGCGCCAGCAGCGCCAGCACGCAGATATTGAACCCAATCCAGAGCGCCGGTGTACCGATCGTTCCCGTCCCCATCGCCATTCCTTGTCGTCGCCATCATCTTTGCGCCTGCCACGGCGCGGTCGCTACAGCGCTGCCAGCCAATGGCGCTGGGCGCTCTCACGGCCTCTGCGGTAACAGGCGCAGGCGACCACAGTGCGATCACTCTGAACCGTGCGCGTGACACGCCAACAGTCCGTTCATTATCGCATGGGGCGTTATCGCATGGGGCGTTCCAGGAATGCGGACGCTCTTGGGGGAGCGAAGCAAAGGCGTCGGCTATCATCAAAGCTGCCTCGGTTGGCAGATGGGAGCGGTAGATACTCTCCGTTTGACCAACCGAGGGCTTCAAGTCAGTTCAGCGATCCAGCGCAGGTCCCTAGTATCCGCCAGCGCCGTATCCGCCGCCCGGCGCATTGGTCGGCGATGCCCCACCGCCGCTGGAGTTGGCCGCCAGATCGGTCGTCGCCACGTACCACTCGTTGAACAGCCCTTCGCCATTCGTGTCGCTCTGGCTCTGGTCGCCAGAGTAGCGGTAGAGTGGATGCCCGTTGTAGGCCACCTGCGCGCCGTTGCCACTGTTGAGCATCGTCAGCGAGCCAGAGAGGCTGGTTCCCATTGGGCTTCCGCTGGCCGTGAGGGGCGGCCACATCTGCGCGCACGATCCCGTGCAAGTGGCGCTGGAGGCGCTATCGGGCGTGAAATAGTAGAGCGTCTTACCGCTCGCATCAGCCAGCGCGGTCTGCGATTTGCCGCTCACCGTCACCGTCTTAGTACAGACGGTGGCGCCCGACGCGCATTGCAGTTTGACCCCGCCCGACGCTGATGAGCCGCCGCCGGTTGAGCTGGAGCCGCCGCTGCCATACAGGCCACCGGCGCCGGTCCCGCCAGTCGCGCCAGCCCCGCCGCACGCCGCCAGCGCCAGCAGCGCCGAGAGCGCCAGCCCCGCCAGCGCGCCGACTCGTCTACCCCTGAAAGTTGTCATGGTCGAACCTCCGCCGCGGAGAACGTTCTGTTCCCGCTCGGTGTGAAATCCCGATACAATGAGCGATCAGGGGGCGCGCGTCCCGCATGTTCTGAGGAAAGTACGTCAGGGTGTTACAACCACGGGCTGAAGCAGATTCAGAGGAAGAGCGCCCGGTAGCGCAGCGCGCCGCGCAGCCGCCAGAAGACGGAGAGCGGAGGGATGAGGGCCGAGGTGACGAGCATCTCGACCAGATGAGCGGGCGCGTGCGATGTTCCGCGCAGCCGGGTCAGCCAGAAGCCTATGGTGAGGGCGCCCCACACGCCAATGCCGGTGGCGGCCAGCCGCTTGCGCCAGGTCGCCGCGCCGACCAGCGCCATCAGCAGCGCCGCGACGGTCGCGTAGTAGCGCCACGGTGGCGCCGCCTGGATGCGCTGGCGATAGAGCCGGGGATGTTTGCGATAGAGCAGCGCGTTATACATGCTGTGGCGCTGCTGCGCGAGGCTGACGCCCCAGCGGCTGGGGCGGATGGGGTGCGCGACCACCGCCGCTGGCGCATGGACGAGACGCGCGCCGCGCTCCAGAAGCGAAAAGGCGAGATCGCTGTCTTCGCGCCAGGCGCGCGGGAAGCGCTCGTCGAAGCCGTTGACCGAGACCAGCGCGTCGCGGCGATAGAAGCAGTTGGCGGTCACGAACTCGGCTTTGGCTAGCAGCGCCGCGTTGCGCTCGTAGTCGGTCGGGTTGTCGCGGCAGGGGATGACGAGCTTGCCCGACGCGCCATCCGCGCCAGCGCGCAGCGCTGCGGCGCCAGCGCGCAGCCAGCCGGGAGCGGGGATGCAGTCATCGTCGGTGAAGGCGATGATCGCGCCCGTCGCCCGCCGCCAGCCAGCGTTGCGCGCCGCCGCTGGGCCATGCGCGGTCCCCGTCACGGGCAGATAGCGCAGCGCCGGGACCTTCCCGGGAGACGTGGCGCGGGCGCGCTCGGCGAGCCGCCGCATGAGCGCGACGACCTCTGGGCTGGCGCCGTCGTCGGCCACGATGATTTCATACTCCGACGGCTCGAAGCGCTGGGCCAGCAGCGCCGTCAGGCAGCGCTCCAGCAGCGCAGGCCGCCGATAGGTTGGCACGACCACCGAGACGCGCATCGTGGACATCGTCATAGGCGCTGCCCCGGCTTCTCGACCAGAAATGAGCCGATGGCAAGCGCGTCGAGCGGCGAGGTCCAGAAGCACTCGACGGCGTCGCGGGGCGAGCAGACAATCGGCTCACCGCGCGTGTTGAACGACGTATTGACCAACACTGGCACGCCAGTCCGCCGCTCGAAGGCCGCCAATAGGTCGTAGTAGAGCGGATGCTGCTCGCGATTGATCGTCTGGATGCGCGCCGTGCCATCCACATGCCGCACGGCGGGGATCAGCGCGGCCTTCTCCGGCGCGACATCGTAGACAAACAGCATGAACGGCGAGACGCTCGCGCCGACAAACCACTCGCCTGCCGCCTCCTCCAGCACGACGGGAGCGACCGGGCGGAAGTCCTCGCGATCCTTGATGTCGTTGAGCCGCGCCTGCATGTCGGCAGAGAGCGGTGAGGCCAGAATCGAGCGGGCGCCGAGCGCGCGTGGGCCAAACTCCATGCGTCCCTGGAACCAGCCGATGATCTTGTCGTTGGCCAGCAGTTCGGCCACCTCCTCGGCGACATCGCGCATGCGGCGATAGGGCAGCCTGGCCCAGCGCAGGAAGCGCTCGATCTCAGCATCGTCATAGCTGGGGCCGAGAAACGCCTGGCGCATGACGTAGCGCCGTGGCGCGTCCGACCCGCCGCGCGCCTGCTCCTCGGCCCACAGCGCGGCGCCCAGCGCCGTGCCAGCGTCGCCCGACGCGGGCTGGATCCAGATGCGCTCGAACGGTCCCTCATCGCGGATGCGCGCGTTCATCACGCAGTTGAGCGCGACCCCGCCCGCCATGCACAGATCGCGCTGGCCAGTGGCCTCGCGCAGCCAGCGCGTCAACTCAAGCGCGGTCTCCTCCAGCGCGGCCTGGAGCGAGTGCGCGATGTCGAAGTGCCGCTGCTCCAACGGTCCACCCTTCGCGCGCGCTGGCCCGAAGCACGCCTCCAGGTTCACACGCGCGATGGTGTACTGGCCGTCCTCGCCCACCCGGATCAGCGAGCGGAAGGCGTCCTGATAGGTCGGCTTGCCATAGGAGGCCAGCGCCATGACCTTATATTCATCCGAAGAGGACAGGAAGCCGAGGTATTCGGTGACGCGCTCATAGAGCAGCCCCAGCGAGTGCGGATAGTTGACCTGGCCGATGCGCTCCAGCCCGGCGCCGCGCCCCACGCTGTAGGTAGTCGTCGCCAGCTCGCCGCGCCCATCCAGCGTCAGCGTAGCGGCCTCGTCAAAGGGCGAGGCGTGAAAGGCGCTGGCCGCATGCGCGATGTGATGCTCGACGAAGCGCCAGCGATAGGGGCCATCGGGCCGCGCGCCCGCAAAGCGCGCCCGCAGATGCAGCGGCGCGCCGCTCGCCAGATGGCGTGGAGCGTTGACGATGGAGGCCAGGAAGAGCGGATCCCATGCCGACTGCCACTCCTCCGGCGTCGGATGCGCGCTCGGCTCAAGCGGCAGGCTGATGGTCGCGGCGTCGCGATAGCGGTTGAGCAGCAGGTAGGGATCGAAGGAGTAGGCGACCTCATCCACGTCCACCAGCCGGATGTCCGCCGCCTCCAGGCAGTAGTGGATGGCGTGGAATGGCAGCTCCCAGGTCGAGAAGGGTACTGGGCGCTTCCCATATTTGATGTGGGTGAACCGCTCCTCCTCAGCCGCCGCGACGACCTCGCCATCGCGCACGAGGCAGGCGGCGGAATCGTGATACGCGGCGTTGATGCCCAGCGTATACATGTCTGCGCTCCTTTCAGGACCTCTCCCCCTGCCCCCTCCCCTTCAGGGAGGGGAACTCGCGGCCAGGGATCGCGGCGATGGCGAGGTGGGCGGTCGGGGGGCGGCTCTCGGCCTTAAAAGGCCGGAGTACGCAACGGAGCGGCTTGAAAGCCGCACGTTCGCGGGCATTTATGCCCAGCGCGCTGTGTGTCGGCCAGTGATGTCCGCGACCCCGTCTCGCCCGCTCACAGCGCCAGTGTGGCGTCGCTCTCTACGTCGAGCGTCAGCATGCCGGGCGCGGCCTCTTGCATGACCTCTTGCGGCTCCAACATCGCGCTCCGCGACGCGCGCCGCCGCGCCTCTTGCCGCAATTGCGCCCGCAGCGCGACACACAGGCTGTGGGAGACCATCATGTGCGCGTCTTCCACCTGCTCAATGGACGCGGCGGGCACGCGCACGATCAGGCTGGCCAGCCGGTAGAGCTTGCCGCCGCTGGCGCCTGTCAGCGCGATCACCTCGGCGCCGCGCTGGAGCGCCACCCGCGCGGCAGCCAGCACGTTGGGTGAGGAGCCGCTGGCGCTGATCGCTACCAGCGTGTCGCCCGCGCGGATCAGCGGCGCGAGTTGCTGTGCGAAGACCTGCTCATAGCTCACGTCATTCGCCCAGGCCGTCAGCAGCGGCACGTTGTCGGTCAGCGCTACCACACGGAAGGGCGCTACACCCTCGGTCCGCGCTCCCTTCGCCAGATCGCAGGCGAAGTGTGAAGCGGTCGCCGCGCTGCCGCCATTGCCGACCACATAGATCACGCCATCGCGCTCGCGGCACTCCAGCAGCGCCCGGCCGACCCTCGACAGCGCCGCAAAGGGCATTGCCTGCATCGCCAGCCGCAGCTCTTGCCAGTAGCGTTCGATATCACTCCGCATAGCCTCTATCCTCCTTGCTCCCGCATGCTCCGAATCATGCGCTTCCAGCCGCGCGCAAGCCCCGCCGATCCATGCTCTTGCTCACGAAGCGCAGCCGCCAGTCGCGCGGCAGCCGACCGACCCGCGCGACGCCCGCGTTGTCGAATCCCGCGAAGGGCGCCTCGGTCAGGCCGCGCTGGGCCAGCGCGTCGCGCACGGCGTCCTGGCGCTGTGGCGGCGCGAAGACCAGCAGGAAGCCACCACCGCCCGCGCCGGTGATCTTGCCGCCACGCGCGCCCGCCCGCTTCGCCGCCTCATACCACTCATCAATCGCAGCCGATGAGACGGCGCTGGAGAGGCGCCGCTTGGTCTGCCAGGCGGCGTCGAGCAGGTCACCAAAGGCGTCCAGATCGCCAGCCTCCAGCGCGTCGCGCATCTCGCCCGCGAAGGCCTTGAGTCGGCTCAGCCGCGCCACCACCTCCGGCTGCTCGGCGCTGGTCGCCTGGCGCTGGTCGCGCAGGATGCTGGCGGAGTCGCGCGTGCGGCCTGTCCAGAAGAGGAGCAGCCGCGCGCGGAAGGCGGCGTGTGTCGCCTCGCTGAGCCGCACCGGACTGACGCGCACGCCATCGCGGGCGAACTCGATCATGTTCACTCCGCCATAGGCGCTGGCGTACTGATCCTGCTTGCCAATCGGCATGCCCAGCCGCTCGATCTCCAGCGCACAGGCGCGGTCGGCGATCTCCGGCTTGCTCAGCGGATGATCATAGCGCGTGGCGAGCGCCTGCATCAGCGCCACCGTCATCGCGCTCGACGATCCCAGCCCGGAGCCGGGCGGCGCGTCGGCGGCCAGCGCCAGCGCCACCCCACGGTCTAACTCGCCCCGCTCGGCGCACTCGCGCAGCGCGGCTTTGGCGAGCGCCAGCGGCGGTTGCATCGTGGGAAGCCGCGCCGGACTCCAGCGGAACTGCGTGGCGTAATCCGCCGAGACCACGCTACCCGCGCCGTCGGGCGTCTCCTCCACCAGCGCGTAGCAGTAACGCGAGATGGCGGCGCTGATGACGAGACCACCGTGGCGCTCATAGTAGGCGGGCAGATCAGTGCCGCCGCCGCCAAAGCTCACGCGGAGCGGCGCTCGAATCAGTAGCATGCTCTCCTCCCTCGCTTCCAACTGGGTTCCGGCTGGCGTCTCTACGGCCAGCTCGTCTCTGTCAGCGGCGTAACGATCATCTCCTGCATCACCGACTCTGGCGGCATCAGCGTGGCGAAGACAATGGCCTCGGCCACGTTGGCGGCTGGCTGCAGGTTCTCGGCGTCTGGCATCGGGATGCCCTGCTCGGCAAAGCGATCGAAGAAGTGCGTGCGCATGCCGCCGGGGATGACTGTCGTGACGCGGATGTTGTCGGGCCGCCCCTCCACGCCCAATGCCCGCCCGAAGCCGACCAACCCCCATTTGCTGGCGTGGTAGGCGGCGGCGTTGGCCCAGGCGCGTGTCGCCGCGGTCGAGGCAATGTTGACGATATGGCCGCCGCGCTGGCGACGCATGATGGGTAGCGCGGCCTTGGCCAGCAGAAACGGGCCGCGCAGGTTGACGCCCATCACTTGATCCCACTGACCGACGGTCATCTCGTCCACCGAGAGCGTGTGGTCAATGGCCGCGCAGTTGACGAGGATGTCGAGCCGCCCCAGCCGCTCAGCTAGCTCGGCCACAGCAGCGAAAACCGCCGCTTCGCTGGCGACATCGCAGCCGATGGCGAGGCTCGCCGTGTCGCTGTCGGCGAGCGCGTGGCTGACGCGCTCCGCCGCCGCCTGATCGCGATCCAGGCAGCCCACCGCGCAGCCGCGCCGCGCCAGCGCCTGCGCGGTCGCCTCGCCCAGCCCGCTGCCCGCGCCCGTCACCAGAGCGACCTTGCCACGCAGCGCCTTGCCATTCATCATCTCGTCCATCAGAACCTGCTCCTTCTATCCTCCGACAAATGTGTCTTACCCAACCGCTGATTCAGTCCGCGTGTTCCAATCAGCCTCCGCATCGGGCGACTCGGTCTGATCAGCGTCATTCGCCGTGTACTCGCGCGCTATCTCGGCGAAGAGCGCGGTGGCGTTGCTGCCGCGGTCTTCGACGGTCGTCGGCAGCCCCAGATGGTACGTGCCAGCGGGCAGGATGCCGCAGCCGCCGTAGCGGCAAATCAGCAGAAACTGCGCAAGCGCCTCCTCACCCGCATGCTCGGCTGGCAATCTGCGCCACCACGAGAATCCGCCGACGTTGAGCAGCTTGGCGCGGTCGAAGAGGATGTTTGCCCCGCCCACCCAGGCGACCTTGTAGCGGACGGTATGACCATCGGGCGCGAGCCGACGCTCCAGGTGCAGCGGGTTGGCGGCATTGTTGACCTTGTGCCGCTCCCACGGGATGCTCTCTGGCGTGAATGGCTCGGGGCGCACTGGCCCATCCCATAGCTCGATGTCCTGCTGGTGCGGGCGCACATCGTCGAGGTAGTCCAACCCGGTCGCCGGGCAGCCGACAAACCCGATATCTTCAGTGCGCATGACATCGAGCATGCGCTGCATCACTGGCGGATCCAGCAGCACATCGTCGTCGAGAAAGTGGACGTAGGGCGCCTGGCTCTGCTCCAGCAGGAACTGGCGCTGCTCCGCCAGCCCCTGACGCGGCGTGTGACGCAGCAGGCGCACCTGATGGCCGTGCCAGCGCAGCGCGCGCGCCAGCATCTGGATCTCGATACTCCCCAGATAACTCACCTCATCCTCAGTCTGGCCAGAGACGACCACGTCGTAATCGTGGAAGGTCTCACCAAGCAGGCTCGACAAGACAATCGCCAGTCCGGTCTTGCGCCGATAGGTAGGGATCAGAACATCCACAAGGGCCATGCGTTATGCCTCCGCGAACTCAGTAAAACTAGCCATATGCAGTGCGGTTTGGCGGGCGCGCTGGGCAATGACGCGCTCATACAGCGCGGCGGAACGCTCGGCAACAGTCGGCCAGATGAACTCGCGCGCCACCCGCTGGCGGGCCGCCTCGCCCATCCGCCGCCGAAGCGCCGGACGCTGGAGCAGATACGCCAGCCGCTCGGCCAGCGCCTTGGGGTCGCGCGGCGGCACGAGGTAGCCCGTGGCGCCATCCTGGATGGTGTAGGTGATGCCGCCGACCGCCGAGCCGATGACGGGCCGCCCGCAGGCCATCGCCTCCAGCGGGGTCAGGCCAAACGGCTCGTACCACGGCGTCGTCACCACCACATCCGCCGCGCTGTAGTAGTCGCGCAGCGCGTCGGGCTGCTGCTTGCCGACGAAGCGCATCTGGCTGCGCATGCCCAGCTCGTCTCCCAGCCGCATTAGCGCGCCGATCTCTGGCGTCGCCGCCGGATCTGGCGCGCTCGTTTCGCCGCCCACCAGCAGCAGCGTCGGCGGCGGAACCTCTGGCCAGCGTGTCCGCAGCAGCGCCAGCGCGCGGACGATGTTGCGCGGGTCCTTGCGCGACAGCATCCGCCCGACATAGGCGATCACCAGACCATCCTGGGGCAGGCCGATGCGCCGCCGCGCCAGATCGCGCGGGACGGGCGCGAACCGCTGGGTGTTGACGGCGGACGGGATGATCGCTACCTTGTCCGGATCGGCGCCGTAATCATCTACCAGCTCATCGCGCTCGCAGGGGCACTGGGCGATCAGCGCGTCTGCCGCCTGGATGACCCCCAACTCGATGGCGATGCGCTGGGCCGGGCTGGTATCCGCGGCGCCCTGGTGTCGCTGCTTGGTCTTGCCCATCGCGTGGAAGATCTGGATGACAGGCGCAACCAGCGGCTCGCGCAGCTCGGTCGCCACCCAGCCCGACATCCAGAAGTTGCCGTGCAGCGCGTCGTAGCCGCCATTGGCCAGCGCGAAGGCCAGCGCGGCATCGCGGAAGGCGGGCATCAGCGGCCAGAGGTCATCCTTGGGGATGAAGCGCTCAGGCCCAGCGCGCAGATGCACAACGCGCACGCCGGGAGCCATCTGAACCACAGGCGGTAGTTGGGGAGCGTCGCGCCGGGTGAAGACATCCACCGCGACGCCGAGGCGCGCCAGGCCACGGCTGACCTCGTCCACATAGACGTTCTGGCCACCGGCGTCCTGGCCGCCGAGCAGCGCCAGCGGGCTGGCATGCTCGCTGAACATGGCAATTCGCAGACCACTCATCGCGCATACTCCCTTCCCTGGGAACGCTTCCCTGTCGAAGCGCCTTCAGACCGACGCCAGCGCGGGGCCTGGCGCTGATCCTTGCGCCGCGTCCGCCTGCCGCGCGCCCGTCGCCAGCGCGAAGGCGGCGTTCCAGTCGCGGGTGAAGCGCGCCAGCCCGAAGCGCTCGCGCGCGACCTCGCGGGCGTTCGCGCCCAGCCGCCGCGCCTCAGCGGGGTCGGCGAGCAGCCCGCGCATCCGCTCGATCAGCCAGCCCAGATCGCACGAGACGTAGCCCGTCTCGCCGTTGGTGATGACCGTCGGCAGTTCGGTCGTCGCCAACGCCACCACCGGCATGCCCAGCGTCATCGCCTCCACCACCGCCAGCGGCAAGCTGGTGTAGCGGATCGGGCTGAAGAGGAAGCGATAGGCGGCCAGCCGCCGGTGCAGGTCGCGGTAGGGGATGTCGCCCAGGCCGCCCAGCGCCTCCGTCTTCATGCCAGCCAGATCGAGCGGGACAC